>DAOUOU010000084.1 GCA_030626465.1 Bacteroidales bacterium | reverse complement strand
ATCTCATCAAGCTGTTCGTATATTAATTCAGGATCTTTTTCCGTAAGCAATTTTAAACGTGTTTCTTTAAAATTTTTCAAGCCTTTGAAATAATTTGAAAAATGTCGTCGCATCTCATAAACTCCAACCCTTTCTCCTTTTAATTCAATTGATTTATTGAAATGTAGTTTTGCCAGCTCAATTTTTTCTGCAATAGTAAGAGGGTTAGCATATTTGCCCGTTTGCAGAAAAGTTTTGATATCTCTAAAGATCCAGGGTGCGCCAACAGCCCCCCTGCCTATCATAATTCCATCAACTCCAAATTTTTCAAATGCTTCCTTGGCACTATCTGGTGAAACAATATCACCATTCCCGATAATCGGGATATGGATTCGCTGATTGTTTTTCACTTCTCCTATTAGTGTCCAGTCCGCAACACCTTTATAAAGCTGCGCCTTAGTCCTTCCATGTATTGTCAAAGCTTTAATACCAACATCCTGAAGCCGTTCTGCAATCTCCATGATGTTTTTATTGTCATCATCCCATCCCAACCGGGTTTTAACTGTTACAGGTATTTTCACAGCTTTTACAATTGCTTCTGTCATTTCAACCATTAAAGAAATATTACAAAGCATACCGGCTCCGGCTCCCCGTCTTGATATTTTTTTTACCGGGCAGCCAAAATTAATGTCTATAAATTCCGGATTCCTTGTTTCTGCAATCTTTGCTGATTCTACCATAGGGTCGATCAAATGACCATACAATTGTATACCTATCGGGCGCTCGTAATCGTATATTGTAAGTTTTTCCAGGCTCTTTCTGGCATTGTGTATTAACCCGTCAGATGAAATGAATTCGGTGTACATTACATCTACTCCAAAGTGTTTGCATACAAACCGAAACGATGGATCAGTAATATCCTCCATTGGAGCTAAAAACAAAGGTTGTTTACCCAATTCAATATTCCCGATTGTTACCAAACCTTCTTTTTCTTTGAATTCATTAATTTTACCTGCAAATTTAGAAATATCTTTTATCTCCGCTCCCTTAAACAAAGTACTCAATGAAGAACAATTTTTTGAAAGAGCTTTTTGCAAATGCCACTCCTCTTACCAAACTAGTTTTTACCTTATTTGTGATGTTCACAAGCTATCTGCTTGTTACTTTTATCACTATTCTTATAATAATCCCTGTTTATTCTTTTTCTATTGAAGAGATCAACATTCTTCTGAAAGAAGATCTTCTTGAAGCAGATATTTCCATGCTGAGGTTTTTTCAGATCTCTCAGAGTTTTGGTCTTTTTCTTATTCCGGCCATTTTATTGAATTATATTTTATTTCATGCAGGAGAAGATTATATGTCTACAGGCAATTTTCCTTCTCTATTATTGATGCTTATGGTTTTACTTACACTGATTTTTTCAGTGCCAATCATAAATTTTCTGATAGACTGGAACAGTTCATTGAAACTACCTGAATGGATTAATTTCTTAGAGGATAAATTGCAACAAATGGAAATTGAAAGAAATCAATTAACAGAGAGAATGACAGATAATATGCAAACCTCGGATTACTTCTTCAATCTATTGATAATAGCGATCATTCCTGCAATAGGTGAAGAATTTCTCTTTCGTGGAATACTTCAACGAATATTCTCACAATGGATAAAAAATATTCACATAGCCATAGGCCTGGCTGCTATAATCTTCAGTGCTTTTCATTTACAATTCTATGGTTTTCTTCCGCGCCTGGTTCTGGGCGTTTATTTTGGCTATCTGTTCTACTGGAGCAAAAATATATGGCTGGCAGTCTGGGCCCATTTTTTAAATAACGCCTTTGCCATAAGTTTAATCTATATTGCCGCAAATGGATGGTTCAGTGAATCAGATATATTGAAAGGTGGCACTATTACAAGTCTTTTACAGGTATTATTAAGTATTTTTATTACAAGTTTACTTGTAATTCTTACTTCTAAATATTTTAGAAATACAAATAAGGGAAATTAAACAGTTTGTACTTTATTATTTTTTAAAGCCTGAGTTTTAATTTTTTCATTTTTGCGAAAAACATATGAAAGGCCATATTCTTCAGCCTTTAACCTTTTTTCTTCTTCAGACAATTTGATAAATGTTTTTTCAACTTCATTCCAGACATTTAAAATAATATCATCCGTTTCTTTTCTCATGCTTGCAAGATGTTCCTGTGCACGCTGATAATTCTTCTGTAGTGTTTTCTGAAACTTATAGGCATCCAGAAATTGTTCGTATCTGACTCTTACAACTGCAATAGTAGGATTTGTTATCGGACTGAGTGCATTAGCTTTTCGAAGGTTCTCCCCATGTATTAATTTTTCGCCCCACTTGATCAGATCAGCTTCAGAATTCAAAAGCGGTAGCTTTGTATAATTATCGTGCATACCAAAAAAACTCCTTCCACTTTCTGTCAAATCACCCCGCATAATGGCCATGTTCACCACTTGTATAAAATGAGAAATATACATTTTGGCTTTTTTCTGGACTTTAATATACTCTTTATTCTTTTTTACCTGGTTTGAGTACGCTTGCTTAGTTTCATACATTGCTCTCTCAAACGAAGGGAGAAAAGATTGTACCCGTCTGAATGTACTTTGAGAGAATGCCAGTTTGAAAGGGGGTATTTCTCTTCCTTTTTCAAAAGCTTTAGTCAGGGCTTTATGACGTGCTGTATCGGTATTGGGTAATCGACGGTAAGGCATGTCAATTTTCTGTTAATTTAAAAATCATCCCGAATAACCCCTATGCGAAGATACTCATCATGAATTAAAATACAAGCCTATTCGTAAAAACAAATATATGGAATTTTATTCATACGACTCAAGTTACAAAAAGATTTAATCATTCTTTATTTAGAATATTGCAATGCAATTTTTTATTACTCATTCAAATGGACTAACTTTCAAAAAGTACTTCTAAAAAGGTTTATTTCTGATGATTGAAACAAAAGAATATATTCGTAGGAGACAGGTTCTAAGAAATAAGATCGAAACAGGAATAATAGTACTTTGTGGGAATAATATGATCGCAAGAAATTATCCAGGAAATCTTTTACCTTTCAGGCAAGACAGTAATTTTTTGTATTACTTGGGTATAGATATTCCGGGTTGCATGTGTATAATCGATTGCGATAATGATGTTGACATACTTTTTGGAAATGATCCTGGCATTGATGACCAGATATGGAGAGGCTCTTATAAAAAAATGCAGGATATTGCTGACAAAGCCGGAGTAAAGAAGGTCTTTTCATTATCAAAAATAAAGGATGCTATTTCTAAAGCCAGGAAAACAAACCAAAGAATTCATTTCTTACCTCCCTATCCGACTGACAGACAAATTTTGTTGTCTGAATTAATAGGCATTCCGTTATCAGAAATTTCGAAAAAGAGTTCTGTTGAATTAATTCAGGCTGTTATTACTCAACGATCTGTTAAATCAGAAGAAGAAGTTATTCAAATCGAAGAAGCATTGAATAAAGCTACAGGGCCAATGCATCAAAAGGCCATGAGGATGGCTTTTCCGGGAGTTTATGAATACCAGATTGTAGCCGAGATGAATAAGATTGCCAAAGCCTGTGATCTTGATTTTGCATATCCTGTAATCTGTTCTGTGCATGGTGAAATATTGCATAACGAATTTCATCGAAATCAACTTGAAAAAGACCAATTGTTATTGATTGATGCAGGTGCCGAAAGCTCTATGCATTATGCTTCAGATATAACGCGTACCATACCTGTGGGCGGCAGATTCAATGAAAAACAAAAGGAGATTTATGCTATTGTGTTATCAGCCGAAGTTCATGCTATTGACAGGATCAAACCCGGAATAAAATACGCTGATCTTCATCGCGAAGCAGCACTCATGATTACTCAGGGTCTTAAAACAATTGGAATTATGAAGGGAGAACCTGAAGAAGCCGTTGAAAAAGGAGCACATGCCTTGTTTTTTCCCCATGGGCTAGGGCATATGATGGGACTGGATGTTCATGATATGGAAGATCTTGGTGAAAACTTTGTTGGATATGGGAATGAAGTGAAACGCAGTTCACAATTCGGGACTGCTTACCTGAGACTCGCAAGATCTCTTCAACCAGGATTTGTACTGACTGTTGAACCAGGTATTTATTTCATCCCGACACTTATTGATCTCTGGCGTTCTGAAAAAAAATTTGAAAAATATATTAACTATTCTATAGTTGAGGCGTATAAAAAACTTGGTGGTATTCGTATCGAGGATAATATACTTGTTCACTCAAGTGGATGTAAAGTTCTTGGTAACCCCATACCTAAATTTCCTGCTGAAATTGAGAAGTTTATGAACTCGGAGGGGTGATTTAAATCATTCATTTCAAATCTTATGATGTTTTATTTTTAATTAATTTAATATTTTTTGATGCGTAACTATCAGCAAATGAATAATAATGAATACAAAATACTTATCGCTGACGATTCGGAAATATCGTTTAAAATTATTTCCGAAATACTGGCTATAGTAAGTGATAAGGTAAGCCTCACCTATGCGCGTGATGGGAAAGAAGCTTGTGAGCAGGCAAATAAAATTATCCCCGACCTTATTATAATGGATGTTTTAATGCCTGAAATGGATGGCATTGAAGCAATAAAGCAAATACGTAATAATAGTCTTACTGAAGATATTCCGGTTATTGTTCTTACAGCAACTGAAAGTCTTGAAAAGGCATATGAAGTAGAAGCAAATGATTTTATATCCAAACCATTTAACAAATACGAACTTCTTATTAAAGTCAGATCGGCATTGAACCTTGTCCAAAAAATAAAAAAAATCAAATCTCAGAAATCCGAACTGGAAAAAAATCACCTTGCGGTTACCCAGCAACGTGATAGAATAGCCATGCAGAAGAAAGATATCGTTGATGATATTCGGTACTCCAAGCGTATACAAAGAGCTATTTTTCCTACAGACGAGTACATAATGGAAACAGTCTCCGAACACTTCATTCTAAACATGCCCAGAAGTATTGTAAGTGGAGATTTCTATTGGGCAGGAAGATTAAATGGAAAAAAAGTAATTGCCTTAGGTGATTGCACAGGACATGGTATTTCAGGAGCTTTTATGACCATGGCCGGTATAGCTTTTCTGAATGAGATTATGAGTAAGAAAATTGCTCAAAATGCCAATGAAATACTTTTTGAACTCAGAAGATTGGTAATGAAACTCCTAAAGCAAAAAGGAGAGCAAGGTGAAGCTGCTGATGGCCTTGATATCTCTCTTGCTATTATAGATGAAAATAATAAGCGTATACAATTTGCAGGAGCTAACAATCCTTTTTATTTAATTAGTAATAGCAAATTGATCATTTATAAGGGAGACCGCATGCCAATAGGAATTCATCTAAATTTCGGTAAACCCTTTACGAACCATGATATTGAAATTAAGAAGGGAGATATGATATACCTTTTCACAGACGGTTTCGCAGATCAATTTGGCGGACCCAGGAATAAAAAGTTTCGATACAAGCAATTTCAGGAATTATTAATTGAAATACATAAATTGCCCATGGACAAACAAAAAGAAAACCTCTTACGTACAATAACCAATTGGATGGGAGATAATGAGCAGATTGACGATATTATGTTACTGGGATTCAGAATATAAACCATTCAATCTCAAATAATAAAACAATGAGCAATGACTTTTCTAAATAACATGATTAGTGCTGTTTCCGTAAGATGGATTTTCTTTTTTTTACTTATTCTTCTTGTTACTCCTGTTTATCCTCAGGATGAAATAGATGAGCAGCTAAAAGAAAATATTTCAAAAGCTGCATCCTATCTCGAAGAAGGGAAGAAAAATGCCGCCGCGCAATTGTTCAATCAATCGGCATATTTACTGCGAAGTGCCAATCGCCTTGAAGAAGCAGCTACCTATTATCAGAAAGTACTTGAGATTAATTCAGATCTCGGAAATCGAAGAGGTCAGATGATATCACACAATAGTCTTGCCATGGTTTATCTTGAAGCCGAAAATTATCAGAAAGCCATTTACCATCTTAATAAAGAGCTTGAATTTCGTAAACAAATTAACAACAAGGAAGAAATTATAAATGTGCTCGCCAACATTGCTCTTGCTGAGAATGAAATGTCAAGTTTTGACAGTGCAATCGAAAATATAGAGAGTGCCATTAATCTATCAAAAGAGTTGAATGATTTTGCTTTACTCAAGCGTTGTTATGGCGTTGCTTATGATATTTATGAGAAACTGGGAAATGATACAAAATCGCGAGCGTATTTCGAGTTGTATTCAGCCATCGATCGAAAATTAAAAGAACAAAAAATGGCAGAAATTACAAACGAAGCTGATAGAAAGGTTACCGTGGCTGAATCTGAAAAACACCTGACAGAGAAAATATTAAATGAAACAAGCGAAGAACTTGAAAAAACCGTATCCACGCTTCAGCAGGCTGAAGAACTAACCCGCGAGCAAAAAATGGAAATTGAATTGAACGAAGCAAAAATAAGCGAACAAAATGCCCTTCTGGAGGCAAAAAGACTTCGGGAAAGATCTCTGACAATTGGACTAATAGTAACTACGATATTTATAGTCGTGCTCACGTTCATGATATTGAAAATTATCAGGGCAAACAAAAAAATCAACCAACAAAAGCTTTGGCTCGAAAAACAGAACAAAGAAATCAGAGCAAGTATCAGATATGCACAAACGATTCAACAGGCTATTTTGCCTGGTAACAATGAAATTGAAAAACACTTTGATGCATTCATTCTGTATTTACCCAAGGATATTGTTTCAGGTGATTTTTATTGGATTTCGGCCCAGGAAAACGGAAAAAGTGATACCGTATATTTTTCAGTTGTTGATTGTACCGGACATGGTGTGCCCGGTGCCTTTATGTCTATGATTGGGAACAGTCTTCTTAACGAAATTGTAAATGAAAGAGGAATAAATTCACCTGCTGAAATTTTAGGGATGTTGAATTATATGATCAGAATTGCGCTGCGTCAGGAAGAGACAGATAACAATGATGGAATGGATCTGGCCTTATGTAAATTGGAATCGCAATCGAACAAAAAATATAAACTTACATTTGCAGGTGCAAAACGGCCTTTGTATGTTATAAAAAATAAAGAAAACAAACTAATTAGTCATCGAGGTGATAGAAAATCAATTGGCGGATACGGCCTTTCTAAAAGAGAAATTCAATTTACAAATTATACTATTGAACTGGAAGAAGGTGATATGATCTATCTCTTTTCAGATGGCATAATTGATCAGAATAGTCCGGAGAGGAAAAAATTTGGAAGGCTGCGTCTTGAGGAAGTCTTTGTTGATTGTGCTAAATTGCGCCCTATTGAACAGAAGGCAATTATTGAACAACGCTTAAGAGACTATATGAAGAATGAGGAACAACGTGATGATATTACACTGGTTGGTCTGAAAATAATATGATAATGTTACTTAATAATCAATTGCAAAATAATATTATTTATTATCACGGACCAGTCAATATTGACCTGATTTCATTTACCAGCAATTATATGAAACAACATATTCAAGCTGACACTGTTGTCATTAGCAAAATATATAAGGTATTTATTGAACTGGCTCAAAATGTTTCTTATTATTCAGCTGAACAGTATAGTAATTTACGTTCTTTTGGTACCGGAATAGGATGGTTCAGAATCGATGATCATGATGATCATTTTGCAATCTCTACCGGGAATGTAATTTTCAGAGAACATGGATTGGTGCTTAAAAAAAATAGTGAAGAAATAAACTCTCTTAAAGAAGATGAGCTCCGGGAGTTAAAAAGAAATACAAGAAGTCAAGCCGGACAACGCGATATTGGAGCACATATCGGTTTGATTCAAACAGGATTAATTACGGGTCATTCAATTGAATTATCGATTGAACCACAAGATGAAAAATTTTCTCTCTATACAATAACAGCTAAAGTGAATAAACGTTAAAAATAAAAGATATGAAAAATCTGATTGTCGATGCAGTCCCCGATTCTCCTTACTATCCAGAAATAAACTTCAATGCAGAAAACGGAGTTTGTAAATTATCAGGAGAATCATATATGGAAGAGGCCTATAAATTTTATACTCCTCTGCTGAATTGGCTAAAAGAATATACACTTGAGCGGAAAAATCCGGTTACACTGAATCTTAAATTGACATATTTTAATACTAATTCTTCCCGGTTATTGCTCGATATACTGGATGTTTTGAAAAAATCTCAGGAAGCCGGCACAAATGTTGCAATCAATTGGTATTACGAAGAAGATGATCCTGATGTAAAAGATGAAGTAGAAGATTTTGAAATCGAAACCGGTCTGAAAATCACTATGAAACCAATGGAGTGAATACTCCCTTGTAAGGAAGTAATCCATTCATTCGACTTTAGCAAAAATTAGAGAACTTTAGCAGAATAAAACTCCCTGTTCATACGTGCAATATGCGAAAGTGAGATTTCTTTAGGACATTCAGCTTCACACGCCCCGGTATTGGTACAGTTACCGAATCCTAATTCGTCCATTTTGGAAACCATATTTTTCACTCTTTCTTTTGCTTCAATTTTTCCTTGAGGCAACATGGCAAATTGAGAAACCTTTGCGGAAACAAACAACATTGCTGATGCATTTTTACAGGCTGCCACACATGCACCACAGCCAATACAGGAAGCAGCATCCATGGCAATATCGGCATTTTTCTTTGGAATCGTTATGGCATTTGCATCAGGCACTCCTCCGGTATTTACCGATACAAATCCTCCAGCCTCTATGATCTTATCAAAAGAAGTTCTATCAACAACCAGATCTTTTATCACAGGAAAAGGCCTTGCCCGCCAAGGTTCAATAACTATTGTATCACCATCCTTAAATTTTCGCATATGCAACTGGCAGGTAGTTATTGCATCATCAGGGCCGTGAGGCCTTCCATTAATGTATAATCCGCAAGTACCACATATTCCTTCCCGGCAATCATGATCAAAGCATACCGGTACTTCAAATTTGTCGACAAGTTGCTGGTTTAAAATATCCAGCATCTCAAAAAATGATGAGTCAGACGATATGTTGGTTAATCTGTAATTCTCAAACCTCCCTTTTGCTGTATTATTTTCCTGTCTCCAGATTTTCAGTATAAAATCCATTTTCTGATTGATTATTGGTTCTACTTCTTGTAATTCCTGGTTTGCACTTTAATATCCTCGTACTTAAGAGGCTCTTTGTGTAAAACCGGTGCTTTATCTTTACCTTTATATTCCCAGACAGCAACATACATATAATCCCCGTCGTTGCGTAATGCTTCTCCTTCTTCGCTTTGAAATTCTTCACGGAAATGACCTCCGCAAGACTCCTCACGATTAAGTGCGTCTCGCGCCATTAATTCTCCTATTTCAATAAAATCTGCTACTCTTCCGGCTTTTTCAAGTTCAGGGTTTAAGTCATTCTTATCACCCGGAATCCGGATATTTTTCCAGAAATCTTCCCGCATCTGTCTGAAATCTTCAATAGATTTATTTAAATCTTCTTTATTACGTGCCATCCCGACTGTTTCCCAAAGTTTAAGCCCAAATTTTTTATGAAAGCTATCAACCGACTCATCTCCACGAATATTCATCAATCTATCAATCCGGGAAATTACAGCTTCCTCTGCTTCAATAAATTCCGGTAAATCCACACTCAACCGCGGAGTAAGTATTTCATCTGCCAGATAATTCTGAATTGTATAGGGGAGAATAAAATACCCGTCTGCCAATCCCTGCATCAAAGCAGAAGCTCCTAATCGATTGGCTCCATGATCAGAAAAATTAGCCTCTCCGATGACAAACAGGCCCGGGATGGTAGTCGTCAACTCATAATCTACCCAGGTCCCTCCCATTGTATAATGAATTGCCGGATATATCATCATCGGGGTCTCATATGGATTTTCATCGTTTATCTTTTCGTACATCTGAAACAGGTTGCCGTAGCGCTGTTCAACAACATCTTTACCCAACCGGTTAATGGCATCGTCAAAATCGAGGTACACAGCTAAGCCCGATCCTACGCCAAAACCAGCATCACAACGTTCTTTTGCAGCACGCGAAGCCACATCGCGTGGTACAAGATTGCCAAAGGCAGGGTATCTTCGTTCCAGATAATAATCCCTGTCTTCTTCTTTCAATTCAGTAGGTTTAAGTTTCTTCTCCCGAATAGCTTCCGCATCTTGTTTCTTTTTCGGCACCCAAATACGACCGTCATTACGGAGACTCTCACTCATCAGTGTAAGTTTCGACTGAAAATCTCCGTGAACAGGAATACAGGTAGGATGAATTTGTACAAAAGAAGGATTGGCAAAAAAAGCTCCTTTTTTATAGATCTGCCAGATCGTACTACCGTTAGAACCCATCGCATAGGTTGATAAGAAGAATGCGTTTCCATATCCTCCACTTCCAATCACCACGGCATGTGCAAAATGACGTTCAATTTTCCCTGTGATTAGATTTCTGGTAATAATTCCTCTTGCTTTCCCTTCAATAATGACAATGTCAACTATTTCGTGCCTGGTATACAAATTTACCGAACCTTTATTTATCTGACGCATCAGAGCACTGTATGCTCCCAAAAGCAATTGTTGTCCTGTCTGACCGCGGGCGTAAAAAGTACGAGATACCTGAGCACCTCCAAAAGAACGATTATCGAGAAGTCCTCCGTATTCCCGGGCAAAAGGAACTCCCTGTGCAACACACTGGTCGATGATCAGATTACTGACTTCTGCCAGCCTGTATACATTGGCCTCCCGCGAACGGTAATCACCTCCTTTGATGGTATCGTAAAACAACCTGTATATGCTATCTCCATCGTTCTGGTAGTTTTTCGCAGCATTAATTCCCCCCTGTGCAGAAATGCTATGTGCTCGTCGGGAACTGTCCTGGTAGCAAAAAGTCTTTACGTTGAATCCTAATTCACCCAGACTCGCTGATGCCGATGCACCAGCCAGT
>DAOUOU010000083.1 GCA_030626465.1 Bacteroidales bacterium | reverse complement strand
GACTCGTACTGCTTGTAGCCCTTGCACTACCTGACGATGATCTACTGCTTGAAGATCTCCCGGCAGATGTATAAGAAGAGTGCTGCGTTGAAGTTTTCTTTTGACTATACCTCGTCAGAGGGGGTGTATTATTTGTATGCCTATTGTCGAACATAACTGAATTCTTTTGTGCAGGCTCATCCGCCCTGACCAAACCATTCTTGAGTCTTCTGTCTAATCTGGTAATTTCTTTGCTGTTTTTTGCGAAATGCCTGTTGTTTCCAAGTCTGTTCTTTCCTACTATTCGACCTGTAAATCTGATAGCAATCCGAGAAGGATAATAATAACCCCGATAATAACTTCCCGCAATATAAGATGCCATTCCAAGATCGTTTTCTGTTAAATAATAAAATTCATATAGCTGAGGCTCTCTGAATTGATACCAATATTTTTTTGTAAACCAGTAATAGTAGTCTGCCCAGGTTTCAATACTATAATAGTCATTGTTGTACTCATAAAAAGTCTTTCCATCATGGATCTCAGACAAAGAATCGCTTAACACTCCATAACCTGTTATTACAGGATTTGGACTAAGCAGATAGGTAATCGGATCAGACCAGTTGTACCAGTCAATTGTCCTGTTTGCCTGACAAAAAACAGGAAGGCTCAGGGCAATAAGCAGGGTAATGGAAATAATCTTTTTCATGGTGGTTTAGTATTGGTTGCGGAATCCTATAAACCACAAAAATTATGCCTGAAGGAGCTCATTTCTATACTTTGCTTAATCTCATGGAGCCAATCCAGTGCTTCAAGCGGATCGTCCACATTACATTTTTTATTGTTCGCAGGATTCTCTTTTGTGCATGATAGAAACAGAAGAAGAGCACCTGTGAATAATGTTATGATTTTTTTTTCATGGTTTCCTGTTTGGTTTTTTATTATTCGAATTTCCGGAAACATTTGTACTTGTTTCGTTTAGCGGATTGACTATTAGAAGCACAACATGATGTACTACCTCACAATAGTAATATTACCAATTAGCAGATCCTTATTATCAAGTTCCAGAATAAACTGGTCGGTTGGCAGGCACATTGAGTATATAAAAGCATATTGTGATTTCTGTGAAATCTCCGGGCAGGATAAGTTGCTGGATGTTGCTTGTGGACCGGGTGAACTTCATTTCATCGATTCACCAGTTATTCAGTTAATCCAGCCTTCGCCGAGGCTTCGGCTGGCGAAGCAATTACTCAATTACACAGTTACACAGTTACACAGTTACACAATTAAACAACATCTAAAGTCCGCCAATCTGCTTATCCTTTGGATATTTCACCGAGTAAACAAATCGTATTTTTTTAGTTTCCCCGGGAGCAAGGTCAATTTTCCAAAGAAGCCGGCCATAGTCAGCATTATAATCAGCTCCACCCTGATCTTCTATTTTTACTTCAATTTCTTTATTTTGTGATATCGGAACCTGATCCATTACTTCAAGGGAGATCATCTGGCTCTTATTATTTCTCAGAATCAATTCATATCCTTTCAGCTCTGTTTTATTGGATCCAATGACTTTCTTTGAAGTAAAATCCGTCAGCATATTTCTTTTCACACTTATTCTGTCATCGCGACCAAGAGAAACAACAAGAGAGTCGCTTGTAATCTGCGGATTCAGGTAGGCCTGACCAATATACATGCCTTCAAAAAAAATGTTTGTTTTCCCAGGAAGCAGGTTAAACTGGCTGTAATCTCCAACACGGGCAATAAGGAAAGCATGCTGATCGAGTTTAGGTACGGTATGATAATTGTATTTTGCAGGCAATTCATACGTAGTAATCGGGACAATATGCTCTTTCCCGTCAGCCGGAATATCCTGCTTAATTTTTATCTCATACTCAGTAGCTATCTGATTTGTAATTTGTGCCACTTCGTAAGGGACCGGAGGCGCTTCTGCCAATTCTTCAAAAAACTCCATCTCATCTTCCATCATGAGAATATTTACTGAACTGGGTGCTGCACGCTCACTTTTTTTATAAGCACCATAACCCACAACAACAGGCTCAAGAAAGTTAATATACCAGGGATTCAGAATTGGCCGTTCATTATTAACCGTTGGATTGCCTGTAGAAATTACCAGATCAATGCCTTTCCAGTTATAACCGGACGTTTGAAAAATATTTGCTTTATAGAGTAAATCGATTGGATCTTTTATCCCCTCACATCGAATATCATACAGAGGAGCCCAGCCTGCATTTCGTGTAAGGTATGAGAACTGTATACCAATTTTAGTTGTTTGTTCGGCCGAGATATTCAACACTACCTCTCCCATCTTTTGTCCTCTCTTATACTGCAGATCCTGTAGTTGCTTTTCAATACGTTTCTTACTTTCCTTTAAACCTCTAAGGGTAAGATTATTCTGAAAAACATTTTTTCTTATCGATGTAAGCCGGCTTCGATAAAAATCAGCCAGTTGAGCAATATCTGATGCAGTAATTTTCTCCTTCTCGTTTACTATTTTCTGATTGTCAAGTATCAGTTTCTCTTCTCCCTGATAGATAGCCTGCTCGTTTGTTAACCATTCAATTTTATCAGTGAGAAGAATCAGAGAGTCTTCCAGTTGTTTGACCCTTTTCGGGAGAGTCTTGTATCCCAGAAAATTAGTACGCACACTGGCAGATAGCAATATTGCATTTCCCCTGATATTCACCAAAAGACTGTTAGGATCGATTGTAGAGGTAAGATCATCGAGGATTATTTCCTGGTTCCCGGGCGATAATGTGACCGAAACTGTTCTGTTTATCTTTGCTCCCTGCCGGTATACAACTACGCGTTTTATTTGAGATTCAATTGCATTTGCAATAGGAACTGACAATGCAAATAGTATTATAAAAATGAATTTTATCTTTTTCATGATGTTTAATTTTGGATTAATACGAATTTAGTAAGTAAATTTCAACAATATATTGAAATTTATAAAGATCCACTTGGTGAAACTGCAGAACAAATTAGTATATACCTCTTTTTAAGAAGTAATCCGGTAAAAACGATCTGTTAATAAGTGAGTCGTATGTCAGCTAGATCTCTATTTTCGGAATTTTTGGTTCAGACAATTGGCAGCTATAAACCTATTATTGACAGTAAAATAAGAAATACAATTGATGATTTTAACTCTTCCATTAGTTTTCATAAAGAATTACCAGGTTATTCACCTGCCCCCCTGTATAATTTAAAGCATCTGGCACAGGAGGTTGGTGTTGGCAAGATACTGGTAAAAAATGAGGCGGAACGATTTGGAGTTCCAGCCATAAAAATGCTGGGAGCATCCTATGCAATGCACAAGATTCTTGAAAAAAACTCTGATGTCAACATATTTTGTACCGCGACAGATGGAAATCATGGCAGAGCAGTAGCATGGGCAGCAAAACATTTTCGAAAAAAGGCATTGGTTTTTGTGCCGGAATACACTGCCATTACCCGAATCGAAAATATCAAAGCCGAAGGTGCAAGAGTCATTGTAGCAGATGGCGACTATGATAGTGCAGTAGAAAAAGCCCATGAATATGCCGGAAGGAATAATTGCATGCTGATCCAGGATACTGCATGGAATGAGTACATTGAAATTCCTGCTTTGGTAACATCAGGGTATTATACGCAATTGAAAGAATTGGAAGAACAGACAAATAGTTTTGAAAAACAGATCGATCTCATCTTTGTACAGGCGGGAGTTGGAAGCTGGCCATCAGCTGTTGTGCATTTTGTACGAAATCATCCCCGACTTGAGAAGACAGATATTGTATGTATTGAACCATTACAATCAGATTGTTTTCTGGAATCTGCTAAAAACAAAAAGCTATCTGCCACAAAAAAATCGCAGCATACAATAATGGCCGGATTGAATTGTGGAACTCCTTCGGTGCTTGCCTGGGAGATCATGAAAAGCGGGATTAATGCTTTTCTGGCCATTGATGATGAATTTGCAATAGAGGCTATGAAAAAATACTACTATCCGGTTGAAGAGGATAAAAGCATTGAAGCAGGCGAATCTGGTGCTGCAGGACTGGCAGGATTGCTGGCACTAATAAATGACAGGAATCTCCATGATTTACAAGAAACGCTTCAAATCAAACACTCAACCAGTATTTTGCTATTTAATACCGAAAGTATAACTGACCCGGATTTTTTTTCGAAACACGTTATTTAAACAATGGATTTCAGTTTCTTATGATGCCTGTTCATTTATTCTAACACTATTTAAAGTAAACCATAAAAATCTTAATCTTAACGTGATGTTAAAACCATCATGAGTGTTTGCTTGCATTAATATTTTTTGTAACTTGATTTTACACAACCAACCGAGCCATGCCATGATACCCTCCATCAAAAGAAAAGAATGGCGTGAATTGCTTTTGGGATCAATTAATCCCAGAATAATCAGTCATTCGCTAAGATTGAAAGTGAATTCGATAAAACGAAAAATCAAATCAGGAAGTATATCTCCCGATCAGGGTATAAGAGAATTGTATAAAGAATGCAAAACCCATTACGATCTTTACAAGAACGATCTGTATCATATATTCAAAAAGTAAATAAGAATAATCTTATAGGCGCAGAGGGCCACATGAGTCACCAGATAATTTCACACTTCCACGAAATCACAGATTATTCTGTTCAGGAAGTTACAATTCGTATTCAATGCCCGTACTGATAATATGAGCACTTAACGGATTATTTTCAAAGTATTCTATTTGGTATTTATAATGGAGGTTAATATTAATATCTTTAGTTAATCTGTATTGAAAGCCGGCAGTTATTCTCAATTTCTGTTCATAATCAATCCGTTCGGGTTTGATAGTGAAGAAGAATTCACCAGCCACTACCGGTATGATATCCCAGCCTTTTCGCCGGTATTTGAAACTTACTTTATGCCTGTGCAAAGTCTCAGGAATTTTTCCATTCTCGGATGTGTTATAATTAATATACTCGTGCTGGTACATGCCCCGGTAAGCCATCCTTAATCTTTCAATACGATAATCAAGCTCACCATACAATGATAATCGATGTATATGCATGTTGATATCCTTTCTTGCATAATCAACCTGATACCTGTACAATCCACCCAAACGAAAAAATTTTGTCAGAGGTGATGATAAATCAACTTCTCCGAGAATACTTTCCAGGCGGGAGCTATTATCCCATAATCTTAACTCAGGCGTTATCGTAAAATCTATCAGATTAAATAGTTCACCTTCGAGCTGAAGATTATACCATGTGCGGAAGTCTTCTCTCTGACCATGAAGTACAAAAGGAAATACAATAAAGATGAATAAAAGATATGTCTTCTTTACCATTGAAGTGTAGCTTATTTAAAAATTAATAATATTGAAATCAGGTACTTCAACTACCTGGTTCTTCCCTGTAATCTCCACTTCTTTCATTACCGGAATATTATTTCCTCTATTCAGGTAAGATGAATCTTCTGTATAAGTAAAAACCGTATAGTGCCCTTCCCGCAAGTAATTAAATTCATATGTACCGTCCCAGCTTGTCTCAAAGCGATCTCCGTATACAGCATCATCACCATAAATAATATATACATCCTCCCTTGCTCCTGGTAAGGTATCATAGCAGATCAACAAATCTCTGCTATATTCGTACATAATTACTTTACCACGTATGGTTGAGGTTCCTCCTTCGCCCGGACCTTTTTCACATGCAGTGAAAACCAATGCGCCAAAAAGAATCAATAAAAGAAAATTTTTTGCCTTCATATTCAATTATTTAAGCATTATTAATTTAATAGTTTCAATAGTAGACCTGTTTGATAATCGCACAATATACACTTCTCCCGGAAGATTCTCATTGTACCTGTTATTGCCATACCAATCGATATAGTAAGTTCCAACTGTAAGATAATCCTCAGCTAATACTTCTAGCAATCTCCCGCGCATATCAAAAACTTCCAAGCGGTAATCGCCATCAGAGACAACACTGAATTGTATGGTTGTGAAATCTTTAAACGGATTTGGAAAACATTCAAATGATGATGTCAGGGCATCCGGTAATTTTATGGGTTCAACATTCAATACTCCCGTGTTTGGATGACCAGGCGTTCCTCCGATAGTTATGGCCTGCCAGTTTTCACCTCTTGTATTATCGTACGACGGATCAATAAGTTCAATCGTTGATCCGGTACCGTTTGCATTTTCAGGCCAGGGAGCATATATGAAATAATCTACCGCATCGATCACATTTCCCTGATCATCGTAGAGACGAATTATATCGCCATTACTGCTTAAGCCAAAGGGCAAATCTCCAATTGCATTTTGAATATTAGAGTAAATTGTCCTGAATGCTTCCAGATCACGGCATATAACCAGATATTCACCAGGAGCCATCGTGCCTTGCGGAAAATAAAATCCAGCATCTGGTCCGGTATCACTTATTAACCAATCCTTTAGGTCCACTGTTGTCTGACCATTATTTACCAGCTCAATCCAGTCTTCTGTATCCATACTGGGAGAAGAGTTGTAGTTTATTTCATTGATTACAATAGAAATATCATCTATGCCGGCTTCTTCAAAAATAGCTGTAAAGTTCCCTGCCTGATTCATATCATAGGTGATAGTCGCTTCGTATGAGTTCAATGTTCCTTCCCATCTTACAAACTTATACCCGGGTTTAGGTATGGCTGTCAGGGTAATTGGAACATCCTCAAAATAAATACCACTGAAAGGATAATTTTTCGGATATATTGTATTCAGTTTCACCCTGCCGGCATCGTTATCAGAAACGTTTACACGAATAATAAACTGCTGGCCCAGATTGAAAATCTCCTCCATATGTATGCGGGTATAAACAGGTCTTGCCAAAGCAAACACTTTTTTATCATCTATCCTGTCAGACCATTCTCCATATGTACCCCACCAGCGGTTAAA
This sequence comes from Bacteroidales bacterium, assembly GCA_030626465.1. GTDB lineage: Bacteria > Bacteroidota > Bacteroidia > Bacteroidales > UBA10428 > UBA10428. The sequence continues at coordinate 4,098 of DAOUOU010000083.1, read as the reverse complement.
GTGGTATTGAATTTCGTTACCGAAAAGTGCTTTTAGTGAATCAAGTTTATATATAACTTCATTTCCAAAAAAATTTGTATTGAGTCTGTCACAATACTGGTTGATAAAATTATATCTGAATCCAAGGTTAGTGACCATCCTTCGAAAAAATAAGGTTGACCATGGCGGATTGGGCCAACCGGAACCGTTGGGTGCCAAAGCAAATTCAAGTGTGTTGAGCTGGTAGTCATTTACATTCCATATACCAAATCCAAAATCAGTATCAAATAAGATCCACCGCCATTTACTTTCGGGAGAATTGGTTTTCCAGTACTTTATATTATTACCGGGCCAGTCCCTGTTATTAAGATAGATCTGGGTTAATTGATACTGAATATAGTTATCAAGATCAATCCGGTCTCTTACCCAGTTATACGTTTCATTGTTCTGAAGCGATGAATTCGTATTCAGGTAATTTATTATTTGCAGGTATTCCACATTGGTGCCATAAATTATGTCTCCTGCATTTTCCAGCAAATTAACAGAATCGGGATCTACGTTGTGGTTTCCTGCAATAAAATGCTCATTGACCTTCTCTCTTATATTAAGTATTCCCCAGTACTCTCCGTTCAAATAAACTGCCGAAGGCCGGAAAGCCTGCTTATCGACATTCATGCCTGTTGTTAATCCGGTCATAAATCCATCATGGAATTGAAGCATCATGTTATCGTTACCAGAGTTTCTCAAAACTATAGCTTCAAATTTATCTATTGGTTTATCAGCAAAAAACTTGTATTCGAAAGAACCTTTTCCGTATTGATTTCTGGCAAAAAGCGACATTGATTTCTGATCCATTCCACGAGACCATCCGCCAAATATTTTTGTTCCTGCACCCTGATCAATTTGTTTCACGCCCGCATGATCATACAATTCAATATGAACAGGCTTCTCCCAATCCTCCCAGAAGTTTGACCCAAAATAAGGAAAACTAGTTTCAGCATTGGGTCCTTTGACATAAATACCGGTAAGCTCATCCCATAAATTATCCGGTTCTGTTGAAAGACATACTATCGGAAACTCATGGTCAAGATCCGTAACATAGGTATTGGTAACCACCAGCCCTGGTAAATTTGAAGGTGACAGAACTCTTGCTCTTACAACTGCATCGTTATTAATTTGAATAACACCCGAGTAGAGCATATCATCAGTTCCCGGTATTGAACCGTCAAGGGTATAATAGATCGGATCCGAAGGATTGTTCGAACTTAAGGTTATTGTTGTTCCTCCTATATGCTTCCCTCCCGATACTGAAAAGATCACTGTATCTCCGGTTTGCTGTGTAACTCCCTGAGTACTATTGGTTGTACCCGGAGTTGGCTCGCCAAAATAATACCAGTCATCAGTCCCATCAGGCTTCCTCCCGTAAGAAATATCACTGAGAAGATAGGTAGCACCAACAGAATCAAGAAGAGTACCAAGAGGATCAAACAAATAGAAACTTTCGCCACTTGCTTTAACTTTAAAATTGGTATGCAATCCCCCACCCGGAAAGGACAGGTATGGTGATACTTGTGGTGTATGCCCTGTACCTGATCTGCCTACAGACAGAAAGGGGATTAGCGACATGTCTGATGAGGTCAGACTAACATTGTGTCCCTGTATAGCTATTACATTGGTGCCTTCAACTAAAATACCCTGAGGATCTGCAATCTCATGATATTCCGGTGATCCGCCCTGATACATTTCTGCTTCGTGCAACAGACCCTCCATATCGTGGTTGTAAGCTATCTCCTGTCCCGCAGCACCCAGATTCATGCGAGCGATCTCCTGACCATTGATGTATGCAACAAATCCATCGTCGTAGTCTATATGAAATATCAGTTGTTCAATGCTTGACAGATCAGTAACAGTAAACTCTTTTCTTATGAAAACACTTAAAGTAGTAGGTATTATTGTGTTGTCATCACCATCTTCATACCCAAAACCACTGTTTCCCAAACTCCAGGATGATGCGTCGTATCCTAAATTGCGCCAACTGGTTCCTATTTCAGTATCCGGTACAATATACCGCCATTCATCCCCCATGTCGATGAGGGTCTGATAGGTTAACGGAATAATTTTTCTGTCTTTTCCTGATGCAAATGCAAAAATATGCTGGTTCGGATCGAGTACTAAATTTGGGAAAGTCCATTTATCGGTCAGGAGTATTTCATCTGATAAGGCATAGCCTTCAAGATTTACTGAAGTACTTCCGGTATTATACAATTCTATCCAATCAGGATAGGTATTATCCTCATCAACAATTCCGTTTATATTTGAGCTTAAAAACTCATTAATACATACCTGTGCATTGATGTTACAGGTAAGTAACAGCAGTAAGCTAACTATCAGTACACGCATCATCTCTAAACAAAAAATTAAGCGAATATTAAAAAATTGTTAATTCTTACAAAACAATCTACGAATTTTGTTCAATTTTGTTGTAGTATTAGGTATGATTTTTGTTAGATAGATATAATATTTGAAGGTTTAGGTAACCTCGTTAAAAAAAATACGTATTTATCTAATAACAAGTAATTTCTAAAGAGATTTAACGTATTGATATTGCAACAAGATTAAGTCGATGAAGAAGAATATCCAGGGCTGGGCAACCCGCAAGTTTCTCCTCCCATTAAAAAAAGCAATCAAAGAAGGAATTTCGATAGAGCGCTTATCAGTCTCACTGGCACTTGGTATTATAGTTGGACTGATTCCTTTGTATGGAGTAACAACAGTTATTGTCGGGTTAATAGCGATATCATTAAGACTGAACTTTGTTCTCATGCAAGTAGCACACTATATTGTGCATCCAATACAGATTGCACTCCTGATTCCGTTCTTAAAAATGGGAGACGCAGTGATAAAAACCTCTGAAGTAAGTTTTTCAGTTCACCAATATATTCATCTTTTTAAGACCGATTTTTGGAGTACTCTTCAGGAATTGTGGCTGGTTAATCTGTCAGCGATCGGAATATGGTTGATACTTTCCATACCCCTGTTTCTTGCTCTGTACTATATATTGGTATATGCTATCAGAAAGTACTCTCCTAAGTTGAGTTATTTACGTGTCTGAAAAGTGTTATCAGTTTATCTTCTTCTCTTTCCCAGCACAGCTCACGTGCTGCTAATTCAAGATTAGTATTGTATACGCCTTTAGATAATTCATCTTTTATCATCCCCTTAATCAGATCCGCCAGTTTATGAGGCGTCCTTTCATTAAGTATTTTTCCAATAGCATACTTTTCTACTATTTCCTTCATTTCAGGAAGATCTGAAATTACAACAGGTATTCTTGCCTGAATATAGTCGAATAATTTGTTGGGCAGGGCATACTGGTAATTCAGCCCCAGGTCTTCCTCAAGTGAAATACCAATATCAGCTCTTGGGGTATAATCCCACAGGTTTTCCAAAGTAATACGACCAAAAAATTTAATCTGGTCATCCAAATCCAGATTCGAAACCATTTTTTTCAGTTTTTTCACAATGTCACCGGAACCAATCACCCATAGTTTTGCGTCAGGGATAAACCGCATACTTTGAATCAATAGTTCAAGACCTCTGCCAATATTCAATGCTCCCTGATAGAGGATTACTGGATGAGAAGGCCCTTCCCTGATTTCTTCAAATTCATGATCGAACCTGAAACGGCCAAGATTTCTGATAACCTGAAAGGAAGTACCGTATCTTTCGTAATAATAATTAGCAATAGATTTACTGACGGTAAAGCCAAATCGTACCCTGCGCAACAGATACTTCTCAAGAGTCAGCCATATCTTCTTAGTTGTCGGTCTGTTCACTAATTCCGGAACTTCCGGAAATAATTCGTGACTGTCAAATACCAGTTTTTTACGTTTTACTATGGCTGCCAGATAACAAGCCAACAATGTATCAAGATCATTGGACAGAATTATCTGACCTCTGAAGCGAAGAAGATAGATGAATAAACGTAAATTAAGGGCCACATAGAAAAGCGGCCCGTGATTGAACAACAATCTTAAACGTTTTGTACGATATGGCCTTTCAAATAAGGGGTGAGAATCTCTTAACCAGCGTCCTGCGATAGTAACTTTATAACCATTC
>DAOUOU010000110.1 GCA_030626465.1 Bacteroidales bacterium | reverse complement strand
ATTGGATCATATGCAATCAACGAGGAATCATTTAAGACTTTTAAGCTGTTGGACTGAGCCTTTGATTCAGGTTTGCTGCACTGGATTAATGTAATGGCAATCAACATTAAAAGAATTGCTCTATGGACAATTTTATTCTTTTCCATGATTATACGGTTTTAATTAGTTAAACCTGAAAAACCCATTGGTTTTTCCAGATTAGTATTTTCGTTTTTATTTTATTTTCCAGTGTCTCAAGTAATTTAAGGCAAAAACAAATGGATTCTGCCTTGATCCTTCGCAGCATTTTCATCAGATTAAACCCCGTGGCTGCTAGTAGAGTATTTATTGCATCTCCCTGGATTCCGCTGAGATAGTTTTTGATCATTCTATGGTCATGTTTTATATGCCCGATCACAGGTTCAATGCCTGCCCTTGCTCTGAAGTATTTGCGTGCTTTCTGTTTTTGATAATTTGTGGCATAAGCCGGTAGCTTACCCGGTATCCGTATCTCTGTGCCTAGTATTTTCTTCTTTCCTCTGTATCCTCTGTCAGCAATTGCAGTTTCCGGAAGTCGGCTGGTTAATCTCTCTACCTGTCGCAGTTGTGGATCCAGCGTGTCGGTATCATACGGATTATCGGTAAATGATAATGCTCCAATGATAATACCTGACTTCATGGTTTTCACAATGGATACCTTATTGCCAAACTCATATTTTTTCGCCTCTTTCCCTTTTGCGATGCATCTCACTTCAGGTTCATGAAGACTGTAAATTTTATTCTGATCTTTTTGTTTTTGACTCAAAATCAGGTTGAAAAGCAAAAGATCTTGCTCATACCGACCTAACTGCTTATCATTAAACTTCCTCTCCAGATCCCTTACTACTCGTCCGGCAATCACCTTTATCTTTCTGGCTGCAGCATTTGCTTTTTTTCGCCTTTTTGGATGTTCACGAAAACGCTGATCTATCATTAATTGCTTTAAGGTGCGTTTGTAACTCTGGCGAAGTGTTATGCCTTCGTCTTTGGCAATGTCCCTACAATTTTCAATGATCTTCTTCTGTAGCTTGGTATCAGTTGGATAAGTGATATTCTTTTCCTGGACCGTGGTATCTACTAAAACCTGCTTCTCCTGGATCTCCTTCCGCTCAAACAGATCAATGGACAGTTTCAGGATCCTCTCCATTCCTTTTTCATTCATGCGTTGCCTGAACTTGATCAGTTCAGTGGGATCAAAAGGCCAATGATGCTGGAAATTTACCTCCCCGCAAAAGTACTGCCAGTAAGGATTTTCCCTCCACTTGTCTACTACACTTTCATCACTCTCATTAAACATCCTTTTCAGCAGGATGACCCCGACTATTTTCCGAATAGGTATTGATGGTCTTCCGTTATCTACACAGTAATACTCAGATAAATCCTGCTCCAACTCATCCCAGTTGATCCGCTCTGCTAACTTGTAGAGCTCATGATCTTTATTAATGAACTGTAAGATTGGAACCTGGAACATATTCAATTGCGGTGTCTTGTCTGTTTTTCCGATCATTTTGCAAGGTTTTATACCAATTTAGAAAAAAGCTTGCAAAATAAACTGATACAAATCAACTATTTATCAACATTATATCACTAATTATCAATGTGTTGTGGCTTTTTTCAGGACGGACTAATTAATATCATACTGATTCCTCTCATGAGTAGCATTTTATTATTGTTCATCAGATCATGGCTTACCCCGGAGAAAGATTAATTGTTATTTGAGAATTTGTGAGCAAAATAGAATTCTTCAGTTAATCAATTCATCAGTTCACCGGTTCATCAATTCATCAATTCATCCAGCCTTCGCCAAGGCTACGGCTGGCGAAGCAATTACACAGTTACACAATTCAACAGTTAAACACTTTATCACAATCTTCAGTTAACCAGTTCACCGATTCATCAATTCATCAACTAATCAATTACACAGTTGACGACGATTACATGAAAGGTACCTGGACCAGAACCGTGGGGATGTCTGGCGACTGGGATGCCTTAGAAATTGGTTGGGACGATTATTGAGAATCAATCTTCCACGTATATTTCATCTTCGTCTTCTTCACCGATAGTCCCGACAATTCTAAATTCGGTACGACGGTTTTGAACTCTGCCTTCTTCATTATCAGATCCATCGGGATTGAAATTTGGTGCAATAGGGTAAAGTGCTCCATAACCCTTTGCAATTAGTCTTTCGGTAGTTATACCTTTTCTGATAAGGTATTTTACAACATTGCTGGCACGTTCCTGTGAAAGCTCTATATTGTATTTGTAATCCCCTATACTATCGGTATGCGATCCAATTTCAATGATGAATTCGGGTGCCCCCCTTAGCAAAATGAGAAGTGTTGTATCCAGCACATTCTGGGCTTCCTTAGTCAATTCGGAACTATTAAAATCGTAATAAATATTTTCGAGAACAACAGGTTTTTCGCTGAATACATTCACCCAGGTAGGAGGCATTTCTATGGTATCTGAAAAATTAAAGAATTCTGTTGAGAGAAAGTTTTTACTGTCGAAGTACTGAAAACCTTCCATCCGAAATTCATATTCCTGATCGGGTTGTAATGTGAAATAGAACCTTCCATTTTCGGAAGTAGTATATCTGTCAATAAAAACGTATTCACCGGTTTTGTTGTCCTCCCTGTACAAAACTGCTTTAGCTTTATCCAAGGGTTTGATATTTTCACCAGGATTCATGAAATCAAAACCGGTGAGATCCTTTTTTCTGCCAAAGCGATCTGTTTCAAACGGATAAATGACACCTGTAACAGTAATCCTTATATAATCGTTCCAGCAATAATAAAATATATCATCGCAGCAGGTTTCATTGCTCAAAGAATCGGGACGATTTGAGACAAAGAACCCGTCCTCTTCCCTTCTGCTTACCGTATAGTACAGATCATCGTAACTTGAATTAACAGGGTAGCCAATATGCTGTATGTCTGACCACTTCTTTCTTTCTCCAAAAGTCTTGAAAACATCCAGACCCCCAATACCAGGCAAACCTGATGAACTGAAATGAAGTGTCCTGTTTGAAAAATTATAAAATGGTGTCATTTCATCGCCGGCAGTATTGATTTTGCTTCCTACATGGCGAGGCTTACTATACACGTTCTTTGCATCGTTCCATACAGTATACCAGATATCCAGCCCTCCTTTTCCATCAGGCCGGTCTGATACGAAATAAATAATTTCCCTGTCGCTCTTTGCAGTTCTGGCCAATGCTGGTTGTGTACTCGTAAAGTTCGGATCATTGATCAATGGAGGAAGTTTTTCAGGCTTGCTCCAGGTATCACCATCCTTTGTACTGCGATAAATACTGCAAATTATTTTCCCCTGCCAGTTTTTCTGGCATCGTGTAAAATAGAATCGTTTTCCATCTCTTGAAAAGATACCGTTTCCTGTTTCAATCCCCGGAATATTGAATACACCGGGGAGTAATTCGCCTCCAATCCAGTCCATGCCTTCTTTTCTGGCCATGTAAAACTGCCTCACAGGTCTGGCAGTATCAATGTTTTCGTTGGTAAAATATATCAACGAATCCACCCTCAACGAGGCATAAATAAATGTATTATCATTTATTGGTATGGGTGATAGTTCAATATGAGGACTATTAATAGTGGAATTCAGACTTTGAATGGTGATGTTCAAGGGATTCTGAATAATTATTTTAGCTGAATCGCATCCGGCAATCTCATTTCGTGCCAGCCTCCCATATACTCTGGAATCTTTTTTGCCCTTATAATCTTTTCTGAACATGTCGAAATGGGCAATGGCATTGTCATAATCACCGGTTGATTTTAACATTTGTGCATAATAAAACCTGGCCAGGGGATATTTGTTTTCAGCTTTTTCTATCACCAGATAATAAAGATCCCTGGCTTCTATGTAATTTCTGACCTCATGATGAAGATTGGCCAGTTCGTAATTTATTTTGTTGTTATATGGCTTTTTGGTGCGATATTTTTCATAAAAAAAGATGGCACTATGAGCATCTCCTGCACGCATGGCATTCTTAGCAAAACGCTTCAATTGAGAAGGATTTAGCTTATTTACATCATTTATCTGGCCGTAACCCACAGAGCAAAAATAAAACAACACACAGGCTGAAAAAATTATGTACTTAATATCTTTCACAGGGAATAGAATAACTGTTTAGTAATGTACTTATGCTTTTATATATTAAGGAGATCTCAAAGGCTCCCATATTATTACCAGCAGCTTTGCTTAAGCCTGATAAATTCAAATCATAGCTTATGGCAATGTCTAACCTGCTTACGGTAGTGCCAAGCAAAATCGATAAAGATTCCAATTCATTTACAAGACCATTTCTGATATAAATCCCTCCAAATACCTGCCTGACACTCGTTCTGTTACCCAAAAAATTGTATCCCAGGTTTGTGCCAATAATTGTAAGTGTTGCACCCTTTTTCCCCAGGTATAAAAATGCCGGATGCAGATAGAATTCATCATTGAACTTGACTTTAGTGCTGGCATTCAGGATGTACTTTAGTTCCTCCTTTTCGTTGCCCTCAAAGAATGATTTGTTCGGTGCATTAAGATGAAAGAAGGAAACACCAATTTCCGGTTCAAAAATATTGATGCTTCTTTTCCAGCTTAATCCGGCATTCAAATCAAAATATGACATTTTCTCTCTAAAATTCTCCTCACCGCTCGGAGCTGAAAAATTACCGGTAGTATTATCCCAGACAGTCCAGCTGTTAAAAGAACCAAAAACATATCCGGCCTGTAGTCCTAAACTGAAATAGTTGTCATTCAGTTCTTTTTCATACGATAAAGAAGCATACAGTTTGTTATAGGTTAATCCTCCGACACCTGATTCGTCGTTTAGAAAGTGTACCCCTATCCCAAACTTCTGGTGAAGAAGAAAAAGTTTGGTATCCATACTAACTGCAGCAGTCCGAAAAGGAGTGGAAGTTCCGGCCCATTGATTTCTGAAATTTCCTGCAATACGCAAGTCTCCGTTAAAGCTACCCGTATTGGCAGGATTAAGGGTTAAGGGGCTGTAATGGAACAATGTAAACTGAGTTTCCTGAGCATTTACAGGTATTGATAATATATAAAAACCAGTCAGCAAGAATAAAATCTTACTGTAATTAAATATTCTTTTAAAATAATCCATGGAATAATCACTAATCCTTTTTTGTAAACCACATATAAATTAAACATATTTTCTTTAATATAAAAAACGTACTTATTGACAATCAAAAAATTGAATAAATATTTTTTTATTATTAGCTATAAAATGATACTTTTAGTTCAACATTTGGTGTAATGAAAACGAATGTCTGAGTGTACTATCGAATCTTCAGATGCTATTAGTTGATTTGGACCAACTTGTTTAAGTACTAATTAATACTTGTATTGTGAAAAAAAAAGCAAACCAGGTTTTCTTTATAGCATTCTTTTTTTTTACGGCTTCTAATGCTGTATCTCAAGTGACAGCTGATTTTTCTGCTGATGATACCCTTGGATGTAATCCTTTCAGCGTACAATTCACAAACGAAGGATCAACCGGAGTAGACTATACTTATGACTGGTATTTTGGTACAGCAGGTACCTCAAATGATGAAAATCCTTCATTCACCTTCCTTAATGGAGGTGTTTACCCTGTAAAGCTGGTCGTAACCAACACCAGCACATCAGAATCTGATTCTGTTACCAGAAACATTACTGTTATACAAACACCAACCGCACGTCTGGATATTGATTCCTCCAACGCGTGTATAAACGGAAATGTTGAATTCGTGACGGGGGCTGCTACCAAAGATAGTGTATTATGGGATTTTGGTGACGGGACTTTTAGCAGTGAAGCAGGTTCACGATACATGTACCATGCTTATGCTGCTCATGGTTCATACAATGTACGCTTTATCACTTACTACCAGATATGTTCTGATACATCTTCCTATACTATAACGGTTGACGGTCCTGTTGCTGATTTTAACATAAGCACCTATGAGGCTTGCAAAGGAACGCCGATTACATTTACGCTTGGAGATACAACGGATGTTCAATCCTTTTTCTGGGATGTAGGAGAAGATAACATCATCTACTTTGGAGATTCTGCTGTTCACAGTTACGATACTATGGGTTATATCGTTCCTGAACTCCATGTTTCGGGTGCTTCCGGTAATTGTATAGTGGACGATACGATTCATATTTTTGTTATCCGAGCAGATTTTACTTATGCTGAAGATAAATTTTGTGATCAGGAGCCGGTATTTTTTGTAAATACATCAATTGGTGACGACAACAGTTTCTGGGATTTTGGTAATGGCAATACAAGTATTAGTCAGGATCCTTCTCAAACATTTTCAGCAGGTTCTTACACTGTTTCGCTTAAAATTTCGAATACATTTGGTTGTTCTGATTCTATTCAGCAAGATCTTGTAATACATGATCCTCCGATACTTTATTTAAGCGAGTATGCGGCAGTATGTCCGGGAGGCTCAGTAGAGATACAGGCATCGGGAGGCCATGTAATACTTTGGGAACCTGGCGAAGGCGTTGATGATCCAACAAGTTATACCCCCGTCGTATCACCTGAAGATACCACAACTTATACTGCTACAATCACAGATACAATTACCAATTGCGTTAATTCGGGTCAGATAACGATCGTTATTCAGGGAAGTCTTATACCTGGCAAAATAAGTGTTTTTCCAACCGATACATCCATTATCATTGGCGATACTGTTGCCATCGTTGCCTATGATAGTCTGAACAGAGATATTATTGCCTATAACTGGTCACCTGATGAACGAATTACCTGTACAGATTGCCCGGATCCTACCGTGCAACCTTTGCAGACAACAACCTATACACTTGTGGTCACAGACACGAATGAATGTTTCATTAGCGAATCATTCGAAGTCAATATTGAAGTTACTGAAGAATACAGGATTGGAGTACCCGATGCATTTACTCCAAACGGAGATCAGATCAATGATGAAATAAAAGTTGATGGCTGGGGTATAAAGAACCTGATCGAATTTAGAATTTACAACCGCTGGGGCACAGAAGTATTCTTTACCAATGATATCAATCAGGCTTGGGATGGAAAATACAAAGGCAAACTTCAGAGTATTGATTCATACGCTTATGTATTAAAAGCAGAAATGTGGGATGACAGAATTGTTGTTAAAAAGGGTACGCTTAGCTTAATACGTTAAAGGGATTATGGCATAAAAACAGGAAGTATTAGTTAAAATTAATGAAGTTGAAGAATAAGACATAAAGTAAAAAAAAGAACCCGCTCATTTTATAAATAAGCGGATTTATATATTGCAAAATTGAATAGTAGTGTTTTATAACTCAAAAACAAAGTATTGCAAAATTCTTTCCTGGGGCCAGAAACCAGACGAGGGATTCTCTTCTTCTGTGTGATAAGATGTATACAATACTTTACCCAGTCCAAAATTAAAAGAGATTGTTAAGGGTTTTGAACCTGATCCTTCTCCTATAGACCAGTCATACCATGAAACGGGGCCTGTTATCCATATTTTAACATCGGAAGTTTTAGCGGGATGAGCTCCATTAATTAAGGCCCATCCAGGTAAGAAACCTGCTATATGAGCAGTATTGTTAGAATTAAGACAGGATCCCCCCTGGCAAGACACAGTATTTAACCATGAAACCAGCTGATTATCATTTATTGTTGCATTACTGGTTATACCGTAATCACCAATTTCTGCCATATCCATTTCTTCAGGTTCGGGTTCACTTACTTCATCACTACCATAAAAGTCAACATATTCAGGAAAAACCTGTTCAACAAAATCGTATGAGAGATCTGTTATGTATAGTTTACCTCCATTATTTACATATTGTCTTAAAATCGATTTTTTATCAGCATCTCCCAGGATCTCATATTCATAATTATTTCCACAGTTAATGAATACAATGTCATAGTTATTTATCTTTGGATTACCGGTTAAAAGATCAGTACCGAATATTTCCGGAAACTCGGGATATTCAGAACCAAGAGAATTATCTCCATTGTATAGATCAAACATTTCAGTTCCCAGCTCTAGTTCATAAAAAGAATTGATTTCTCCCATTCCCAATTTTGCCAAAATATCCTGCATTCTGTCATAATTGCCTGTAACTAAGGCAAAATTTCCAGCACCTTCTGCCGGATCAGAAGGTAATGTTAAATTTCCTAAATTATTATCTGTAGTGTTCAGATCAATAATATAGTCTTTTTTAAATGAACCTTTTGATATCCTCAAAGTGAATGAAGGTTCACTTACTTGTGAAATATTAAGTTCAAAACTTCCATCGTAATTAGTACAAGTATATACAATGTATGCTTCATCTGGTTCTGAACAATCTACAGCATTTAAATCTGAACTCCTTTTAGTTGAAGAAGTTATGGATTCCGGTACATATACGGTAGCGCCTGCAATAGGTGTAGAACCATCGGGAGCTAATATGATACCCCCTATAAGATCTCCATCCAGGGCATCCTTATTATCATCTTTACTGCAACCATAATTTATAAGGATTAATGCAATGATTGCAATCCACACATTAAGTGATAAAAATTTAATTGTTGATTTCATAACTATAGGCTTTATAATTTTAATAACTGTTCTTACAATAATGTTTTTAATAATTGATTTAAGAACAACAGATACACCTGTTAAAAGTTTAAAGTAATTTCAAAATACCTGAGAATTTGGAATTCTTGAAGAACAAAACACTAAATATTGGATCTAAGCAATAGTCTTGTTTGGAATTCGCCGGGATCATGGTAAGGTATATGTTTCATTCTACTCAGCTTTTAATTACATTTGTTACCAGTATTTAATCATTTCAGTTTACATCAACCAAAATCTAGAACAATGAAAAGAAAATTATTTTGTTCCATCGCTGTTTTACTGGCTTCAATT
>DAOUOU010000078.1 GCA_030626465.1 Bacteroidales bacterium | reverse complement strand
GGTGGTTGATTGTGCAGGAAGGCCGGCTGCAGGTACTCTTTCAAGTACTTTGTAAGTGATTCCTGTTTTTCTGCAAAATTCTTCTTTCAATGGACTATGGCCATCTTCATTTACAATAAAATAATTTGGCTTTAGACTTTTCAACTCTTTTTCAAAATCAAGAATTCCTTCGCCGGAATTGATCCATGCATCGGTGACATATTTGATGGCCTTAACCATGTAAAGCCGCTCAGATTCACTTAGTATTGTCTGTCTTCCTTTTAATGCTTTTATAGTAGCATCTGATCCAATACCAACATATAGAGAACCATACTGTGATGTTTCTCTGAAAAACGCAATATGACCACTATGCAATATATCGAAACAGCCTGATACGAAAACCTTTTTTTCTGACATTTTGAGAAGATTTGAAACGCTCTAAGTTAATATTCTTTCTATTTTGAATGAATTTACACGCAGCTATGGTAAAATCCGCATATTCTATGGAAGACGATTTGCTTTGGGCAAATCAAATTAATCAATGCCTGAAAACCAGGTCTTTTAAATTCTTGCTAAATAAAGAAAGCCTGCATTTGTAAATAACAGTGCAAGCTTTCTGCCAATATGGGTCAAATCGTTAGGGCTATTGGGTCATAAATATAATGAAATCATTTGATATAGCAACTTTCTGTGAAAAAAAACCAGATTTATTCGATATTGATTCAATGAATATGTTGAGTAGACAGGATCATAAATTATTAATGGTCAAACGAATATGGTGTAATTTGATAAGCAGATTTTCAACCTGGTTCAAGGGCAATATATTTGCTCCATCAGATTTGGCATTTGCAGGATCAGGGTGAGTTTCCATAAAAATACCATCTACACCGACGGCAATGCCTGCCCTGGCAATAGTTTCGATCATTTCAGGCCGTCCACCTGCTACTCCACCTGACTGGTTAGGTTGTTGAAGTGAATGGGTAATATCGAGCACCACAGGATAATTCAATTGTTTCATTTCAACCAGTCCGCGGTAGTCGACAATAAAATCTGAGTAACCAAACATAGTGCCTCTATCGGTTAATATAATATTTTTATTTCCCGATTCGTTAACCTTACGAGCTGCAAATTTCATGGAGGAGGGGGCAAGAAATTGTCCTTTTTTAATATTTACTATTTTGCCTGTTTTTGCAGCGGCAACAAGAATATCTGTTTGCCGGCATAAAAAAGCAGGAATCTGCAATATATCAACATATTCAGCTGCTATTGGAGCTTCTTGTGCAGAATGGATATCTGTTGTAACAGGAACCTTATATTTGCTTTTTACCTCAGCAAGTATTTCTAATGCTTTCTCATCGCCAATGCCTGTGAATGAATCCAGGCGCGACCGGTTGGCTTTACGGTACGATGCTTTAAAAACATAGTTGATTCCCAGGTTTGAACTTATCTTCTTAATTGCTGAAGCAATTTCAAAACACATCTCTTTGTTTTCAACAACGCAGGGACCTGCAATTAAAAAAAACTGTTCATTGATTAAATCACTAGTATTCATTACAGGGAATTTCGGATTTTATACGCGTGAAGTTAAAGAATTCATGAATTAATTCTGTTGTTATTCCGGATTAATAACGATGAAATATCCCTGATTATATTTTCCTGTTTACAATTTTTTTGGATCGAATATCGGAATTAACTCACGATAATTGTTTTTTTTGTATTGTCGTTCAGTGCAATGCAACCTCAAAGTGTACTAATATAAACAAATCGTAAATTCTCATGAGAAGGGTAGCCTTTTTCAGGGTAAGGTTTGTATTGAAGGTATTTGCATGAAACAGGGCAGGTTCATCCTTTTCTACATCTGATCAGTAAAAAAAGCAGGGCAATTGGTAATATTGTTTTGAAAATGTGCTTGGATCTTCCTATGTTTAGGAGCATAAAAAATTAATAACATGAAGAAACTTTCACTGTTTATATTGCTTGTAGTTTTTGCATTCGCTGGCGGACTGCAACAAATGTATTCTCAGTCAATCTATATATCAACCTATACAACCCCTTTCAGTTATTTTGCCGCACAGGCTGAACCTGATGCAGACTGGTATATGCCGGCTTACGACGACTCCTTATGGCCGGTTGATACGGCAAGAATTGGTTACGGTAATGAAGGCAGGGAAGAGGTGATTGTTGATGATCAGACACAATCTTTGTATTTACGATACAAATTCAACCTGCAGGATCCTTCTTCATTCAAAGAAATGAGCCTGGTTGCTGATTATGACGATGGTTATATAGTGTATCTCAATGGCAAAGAGATTGTTCGAGTAAATGTTGATGAATCCATTCACAGGCCTGCATACAATGATCTGGCAAACCGCTCTCATGAACCGGAATTTTATCAACGCTCTCCGGTGTTGGGATATTATCTTGATTCAACTGTTCTGGATACATGCCTTGTTACAGGCACCAATACTATTGCAGTTCATGTGCTGAACGACAGTATTGGCGGTTCGGACCTTCATTTCAGGTTGTATGTGTACAATATAACCAATGATGATAATTATCGGATTTACAATTTTCCTTACAGATATAAGCGACAGTTCAAACTGGATTCAACAGAATTACCCATTGTAATAATTGAATCAGATGAGTTTGGAATTCCGGTCAAAAGGATTGAAGTGATGGCTCATATGGGTATTATCGATAATGGCCCGGGTACATACAACAAGCCCACAGATTCGTGTAATGTGTATTATGGTGCGGCAGAAATTGAGGTCAGAGGTCAATCTTCCGCTGACTTTCCGAAAAGATCCTACGATTTTAAATTGATCGATGAAGAAGGGAATGACAGCAATGTTGTTATACTGGGTATGCCCGAAGAGCATGATTGGATCCTGCAGGGTCCCTGGGCAGATAAAAGTCAGTTCAGGAATGCCATGATCTATGAACTGAGCCGGCGAACAGGACAATGGGCTGCGAGAACAAGATTCTGCGAAGTAATATTGAATGGTCAGAATGTGGGATTATACACCCTGATGGAAAAAATAAAAAGAGATGCAGACAGAGTGAACATAGCCAGATTGAATCCGGATGAAATTTCGGGAAATGACCTGACAGGAGGGTATATTGTGAAATACGATAAAGGCTCTGCAGGTTTACAGATCGTGTATCCGAAGGAATCAAATCTGCAACCACAGCAGGAAGCATATATTCGGGGCTATTTTGATGAGTATTACCAGGTTTTAAGAACAAATTCCGGTCTTGATCCTGAAACTGGTTATAAAAAGTATATCGATGAGATGACCCTGATTGACCATATTGTGATTACTGAACTGGGAAAGAACTGTGATGCCTATGCCATGAGTTCTTATATGTACAAGGACAGGAACGATAGAGATCCCCGGATAAAGTATGGTCCTGTATGGGATTTCGACCTGGCATTTGGAAATTCACCATGGCAGGAAGGGTACCGAACCGATGCCTGGCAGTTTGATTATCCTTCAAGTAATGAATATAAAATCAGAAGGCTGTTTCAGGATCCCGGGCTTGTCGATCAGTTTGAGGACAGGTGGTTTGAGTTAAGAGAAAGCTTTTTACATACTGATTCATTGCTGGCTATGATTGATTCCTTTGTTATTCGTCTGGCTGAGCCAATTCAGAGAAATTATATGGTTTGGCCGGTTATTGACAAGCTTGTTTTTCAATATAATTGGCCGTATCATGTAAACACATACGAAGAGGAAATAGATTATATTAAGTCGTGGTTAACTGAAAGAGTAGATTGGATGGATGAAAATATTGGTGATATATTCTATGATGTAACAATTTATCCTGAAAGCATCGAGGATGAGGTTATTGACGAAAGTGTTGCCAGTCTGAATGTTTATCCCAATCCGTTTACAAAGGAATTCATACTTGATCTTTACCTGCCTTTCGATGGAAACCTGAAGATACAACTGATGAATATCAATGGTCAGCTTGTTGATATAATCAGCGATTTCCGGATGAGAGAGGGAGATTATCAACTCTACTGGTCAGATGATATGAACCTGTCAGCAGGAATATATTTGCTGGATATTACACTTGATGGTGAAGCTCTTGACAGGGTAAAACTTGTCAAAGCTGAATAAATAAATTCACTTAATACTTGTATCTTTTATTCCAGAGTTTTTTAAGTCGTTCAAGGAATTTTTGTTCATGAACATTGTCTTGCGGATGATATATTTTTTTTCCGCTTAATTTATCAGGAAGGTAATTCTCATCGATAAAATGCTCATCGTATTCGTGAGCGTATTTATAATCTTTCCCGTATCCCAGTTCTTTCATCAGCGAAGTAGGGGCATTACGCAAATGAAGAGGTACAGGAAGGTCACCGGTGTCATTTATAAGCGACTGTGCGTCGTTTATTGCCTTGTAAGCAGAATTACTTTTTGGTGAATTGGCCAGATAGATGGTTGCTTCAGAGAGTATGATACGAGATTCAGGCCAGCCTATTTTATGGATTGCATCAAAACAGGAATTCGCCAGCAAGAGGGCATTCGGATTGGCAAGTCCGATATCTTCAGCAGCCAGAATAACAAGCCTACGGGCAATAAACTTCGGATCTTCACCTCCTTCTACCATCCGCGCAAGCCAATATACGGCAGCGTTAGGATCACTTCCGCGCACCGATTTAATAAATGCTGAGATGATATCGTAATGCAGCTCTCCGTTTTTATCATAAAATGCAATATTTTCCTGTAAACGGCTTGTAACCAGCTCGTTGGTCAATACAAGCTTTTTTTTGTCAGCAAGATCATTCGAGGCTACAACAAGCTCAAGTATATTCAGCAGCTTTCTTCCGTCGCCACCCGAAAAGCGAAGAAGAGCATCGTTTTCTTTTATGTTTATTTTTATTTTGTTGATATATTTATCGTTCCTGATGGCATTATCGAGCAATTTCATTAGTTCTTCTTTATCGAGTGGTTTGAGAACATAAACCTGGCACCTGGAAAGGAGAGGAGAAATTACTTCAAATGAGGGATTTTCGGTAGTAGCTCCAATCAGGGTAACAATGCCTTGTTCTACTGCACTCAGGAGACTATCCTGTTGCGATTTGCTAAACCGGTGTATCTCATCAATAAACAGAATAGCATTTGGTTTATTGAAGAATTGTTGCTTTTTGGCTTTCTCAATGGTCTCTCTCACATCTTTTACTCCGGAGTTTACAGCACTAAGAATATAAAATGGCCGGTTAAGAACATTCGCAATGATTCTTGCCAGTGTGGTTTTACCTACTCCCGGCGGACCCCAGAGAATAAATGAAGGTAGCTGACCTGATTCTATGACCTGCCTTATAATGGCACCCTTTCCCACAAGATGTTCCTGTCCTATAAATTGGTCAAGCGTTACAGGACGCATACGATCGGCAAGTGGTTGATTCGTCAGCATTGTTTGCGTATATAGCTGTAAACTTATTAACAATTAATGATTTCGGAAAATAAAAAAGAGTTCCGGAAATCCCAATGCTTTATTTTTACGTTTGCCCAGTATATTTTATATTTGAAATTATTTCAAATCATACATCGATCATGAAAGACAAAGTGGTAATTGTCACGGGAGCTTCATCAGGAATAGGACTCGCATGTGCTAAAGCTTTTATAAACCTGAATGCAAAGGTAGTTCTGGCGGCTCGCTCAATAGACAAACTTGAAGCCATTGCAAATGAATTAGATTGTTCAGGCAAAAATTGTTTGGCGGTAAAAACGGATGTTACCAGGGAGGAGGATTGTAAACTACTTATTCAGAAAACTATAGACAAATTCCAAAAACTTGATATACTTATTAATAATGCAGGGATCTCAATGAGAGCATTATTGGTAGACGTGGAAACTTCTGTGTTGAAAAAAGTAATGGATGTTAATTTCTGGGGAACAGTTTACTGTACCAAATATGCTCTTGCTTACCTGCAACAATCAAAAGGGACAGTAGTAGGTATCAGTTCCATTGCCGGATTCCATGGTCTTCCCGGACGATCCGCTTATTCTGCCTCTAAATTTGCCATGCACGGGTTTCTTGAGAGCGTACGGATTGAAAATCTGAAAAAAGGAGTTCATATCATGGTGCTGGCAGCCAGTTTTACAAATACCAATATTCGTAAATACGCATTGGATGAAAATGGCAATCAGCAAGGTGAAACACCCAGAAAGGAAGAAAAATTAACCTCACCGGAGGAAGTTGCAAGGAACCTGATCAGATCCATAAGAAAGAAGAAAAGAACCAGGATTATGTCAATTGAGGGACAACTGATGGTTCTATTTCAGCGATTTGTACCTCTGTTGACTGATCTTGTGATTTATAAAAAGTTTGCCAGTGAACCTAACTCACCTTTAAAATAACCTGTTGATGCTCTCATCCGAAATACACATTCGAGTTCGTTATGGCGAGGTAGACAGAATGGGATATCTGCATCATGGAAATTATGCCCTGTATTTTGAAGCCGGAAGAACAGAGCTTCTTCGCGAACTGGGCCTTTCTTATCGGGAGATGGAAGATGAAGGCATAATAACCCCTGTGCGTGAGATGCATGTTCAGTACATCCGGCCTGCTTTGTATGATGATGAGGTGATCATCAAAACAATACTTACTAAAAAGCCGACTGCAAAATTAGAGTTTGAATATACAATGGAAAACTCATCCGGAGAGGTATTATGCAAGGCCGGAACAACACTGGTATTCTATGATGTAAGTTCGAGAAAGCCCATGCGAGTGCCTGCATTTTTTCTTGAACTTGTATCACCTTATTTTGATTAAATCACGGGCTTTTTACAAATACCTTAATTCTGTTAATTTTGTATTAAATCTCCGTTTTGCGCATGTCTGACGATATACTTCAGAATATTGGTAAGAAATACCTTGATCGATATCAGGGTTTGCTGGATGAATTAAACATTCAGACCATCAAGGGGACGAAAGATTTATTGGATAAAGCTTTTTTAATCCTGGTAGAAAGGAGGAAGGATAAAAAGATTTTCTATAAAAAAGATTTAATCCTTTCTGTTTTGGATGCTTCTCAAATTGCAGTCAGGGAAATCGGATTGGGTTATACTTCCATTATAAGCCTGTTCCTCTACCATGCATATTCGAAAGAAGAAATTGATGTTGGAGTAATTAAAAAAACATTTGGGAATCCTGTAGCAATAATTACTGACGGGCTCACGAAGGTGTCAAAAATAAATAAAGAAACATCATCTTCGCAAGCTGAAAATTTCAGAAAGCTTCTATTGAATCTCGCAAAAGATGTTCGTGTTATCCTTATCAGACTTGCCGAACAAACTGAACTTATGCGTGAAATGGAGCATATGAAAGAAGAGGAGCAAATTCGTATTGCCTCAGAAGCTTCATACCTGTATGCTCCCCTTGCACATCGATTAGGGCTCTATCTGATCAAATCAGAGATGGAAGATATTTCTCTGAAGTACACAAATCGATCAACTTATGATATGATTGCCAGAAAACTGGCATTAACAATGAAAACACGTAAGGATTTCATTTCTGAATTTATTCATCCTATTAAGCTTGCACTTGAGAAGCAAGGTTTCGAATTTGATATAAAGGGTAGGCCGAAATCCATTTATTCCATATGGAATAAAATGAGGAAGAAGGAGGTGGAATATGAAGATATCTATGATTTGTTTGCCTTACGGATTATCTTGCGTAGTGAGTTGAAAAATGAAAAGGCAGATTGCTGGCAGGTATATTCTGCTGTCACAGATATTTATCAACCCAATCCCTTACGATTGCGCGACTGGATATCGGTGCCCAAAACAAATGGTTATGAGTCTTTGCATACCACAGTCATTGGCCCTGAAGGCAGATGGGTTGAGGTTCAAATTCGTTCGGAGAGAATGAATGAAATTGCAGAGAAAGGAGTAGCAGCACATTGGAAGTACAAAGGATTGGAAGATGAACAGGGACTTGAAGAATGGTTAATTAAGATAAGAGAGATACTTGAAACTCCCGAACCTGATGCTGATAATTTTATTGACGATTTCAAACTGAGTCTTTATGCCAAGGAGATTTTTGTTTTCACTCCCAAGGGTGAATTACGTAAATTCCCGGACGGATCATCCGTTCTTGATTTTGCATATGATATTCATACAGACGTCGGCGCAATGTGCACCGGAGCAAAGGTAAACGGAAAAACAGTACCCATCAGATACAAACTACAAAATGGAGACAAAGTTGAAATACTCACTGCTAAAAATCAAATGCCTAAACTTGACTGGTTAAATTTTGTTGTTACTTCCAAAGCCCAGAAAAAAATAAGGCAAAAACTTAATGAGGATAAAGTAAAAGAAGCAGAGAACGGAAAGGAAATTGTAAAACGAAGATTCAAAAACTGGAAAATAGATTACACCGATGATGTTATCCGTAAGCTTCTTAAACATTACAAATTGCCAAATGCACAGGAATTCTATTGCGATATATCTCTTAATAAAATTGATCTGGCGGAAGTTAAAGAATTTGTTAGCGCTGAAAATGCAGAGATTGAGTCTGAGTTTTCTACTCTGGAAGAACTGGAGATCAATAGAAAACCTTCAGCAACCAGAGAGCCTGGTGAAGATTATCTTATTATTGACGAGAAAGTTGCAAGTGTTGATTTTAAATTAGCCAGGTGTTGCTCACCTATCATGGGCGATAATATATTCGGGTTTGTAAAAATACATGAAGGGATCAAAATTCACAGAACAAACTGCCCTAATGCAGCACAACTTATAGGCAAATATGGTTACAGGGTTGTAAAAGCTAAATGGACACGGCGTGGCCCGGAATCAATTTTCCCGGTTGATATACTGGTTACAGGTGAGGATTATGCACGTATTATTAAAAGTATATCTGAGGTAATCTCAAAAGATTTAAAAGTAAACGTAAGATTAATTGCTATTGATGAACAGGAAGGTATGTTCAGAGGAAAAATCAGTTTGCTGGTACGAAATATCGAACACCTTGACTCTCTTATTAAACAGTTAGGTTCCATTAAAGGAATTTATAGTGCTAGTCGTGCCGAGTGAAATTGGCCAACTGATACTAACCTGCTACCTTCTCGTCCATAAAGACTGTGAGCTGGCATTCAGGTCTGGCATAGTCTGACCTTCTTTTATTAACTGCTATTCTCATTGCTGCTCATGGATTGTCAGAATAACTCTCCGTTGGGGTAGCATAGATTAGATAAGAGAAATTAATTACTTATTGATTAGTATGGAATATTGTATATTTACATTCAAAATCATTTCAAATTTCTTATGAGG
The DNA here is from genome assembly GCA_030626465.1 of Bacteroidales bacterium. Taxonomy (GTDB): domain Bacteria; phylum Bacteroidota; class Bacteroidia; order Bacteroidales; family UBA10428; genus UBA10428. The sequence continues at coordinate 2,235 of DAOUOU010000078.1, read as the reverse complement.
GTTACAATTTTAATCATACTCATTTTTGCTTTTTGCTTTAGAATAAACAGCATTGCTCAGCAAGATCAATTACCAGCCGATAATGATCAGCTTGAAGTTACTGGTGAACAGGAAGAGACCTCCGCTGACTTCAATGATGTTAAGCCAAAAAAATTACATCCCCATCTGGAAGTCGGAACATCTTTCACTTATTCGCCAAATTATTTTTACGGGCCATCCTATTATATTGCACCAGGCTTTTCTTATGCAGTTACACCACGTTTTTATTTATTGGCGGGTATTGCCATTGAGCATTCTACCTTTTATCCGCTATACTCGCAAGGTCGGGACGCAGATAATATATTGCCTATGACAAGGGCTTTCATGTATGCAAAAGGTTCTTACTTTTTAACTCCCAGGTTAACGATTAATGGAACAGTGTATAAATCAATTAATGATGTTCCGGGAACTGTTCAGCATTCCTATCCATACAATTACAATTACCAGGGTATGAGCGTAGGTTTGCGATATAAGATCAGTAATTCTTTTTCTTTTGGCTTTCAGGTAAGAACGCAAAATGGTTATTATAATCCGCCCGGTCTGATCCCCCGTGAAGCATATGTGCCTGTACCGGGATTTTAAATAATATTTTATTCCGGTTAGTTCTTTTTGTAGAGTGTCCGGACTTCATCCACCGATGCATCCTTTTTGACAGTGGCACCGGCCAAAGCATCCAGGTCAACATGCAGGGAATCAAATACCACATTCCCTGTTTTTCTGTAAGCAATCCTCACTATTTCTTTCTGTGTGAGCTTTATTTTGTCTGAGATAAAAACGGGCCTGTTGAAGTTTGTCAGGCGGGTATTGTAGGAACCGGGATTTTTTAGAGGAACCACAAATGGTTTATGTGCAGTACCTGTTGAATCAATATAACTCAGGAAAGGAAAAGTAATCATTCCATCGTACCGCTTACTGGCAAATAATATCCATCGTCCGTTACCAGACCAGGATGGAAAACTCTCCGACTGATCACTGTTCACTTGAAGTATGGACATTTTACCGGTACCCAGATCAAGAAGATACAGGTTGCTGGTAAAATTATTAATAGTAAAATATCCGTAATCAGCCAGACAAAAAAGGACAGTCTGACCATCGGGAGATACTTGTGGGAACGAGACACTCATACCGGTCTCTTTTGAGGAAACCAGCATTTCCGGTTTACCCCAACTATGATTTTCAACGTCAAACTCAATACGCATAAGATCGTATTTTTCTATGCTATCGGGCTGGTGTTTAAAATCGTGCGAACATTGTATGTAGTACAAGTATCTTCCATCCGGAGACCACGCAGGAAGATTTTCAAAATCTCTCGATGCAATTTGCGGATCCGTGAAGACTTCATTTTTTACGATGTCGTATACAACAATGTCGGAGGCATCATCTCTGACATGATTTATTCTATTGCCATGACCAAAGAAATTCTGGTGTATTTTATTTGTAGAAAATGCAATATACTGTCCTTGGGGATGCCATGCAGGATAAGCAAATGAAGATAATGTATATTCTGTTTTGGTAGTAAGCCAGAGTGTTTTTTCTTTGGTTTTAATTAGGGTGCCGCTTGGTGATCTACGCATATGGAGGATCATATTTTCAGGGTCCCGGTTTTGAAATGTATGACAGTGAATACAATTGTTTTCGGTGTTCTGATTTGAAATGATATCAGACTCATAGAAAGTTTCCAGGCTTCGTTGCACAATAGCCATATCGTCCCATAGAATCATGCCGGGATTTATTCTTCGATATACGATGAATGGATCTATTGAATCGGAAGCAATCTTGTTTTCAATGGTACTGTATCTTTTCCAGATATTGTTTTCCTGAAGAATAAAAATATTTGTTTGAATCGAATTACTGATATTATTTGCCAGAAGTTTTTTCCATTTTTTTATTGGGATCATAATATCTTTTGACTTTGTGCTTATTGAAAATCTTTGTTTGTTATCTCCCGAAAATTCTACAAAATACTTTTTCCCTTTCTCCTGAATAGTGAAATTCAATGGGGCTATATTGGGTGGCAGAACAAGATCAGTATAATCAGGGAAAATTTCAGGCAAATTATTACTATTCTCACTGTTACTCACAGAAGGCCTATTACACGATGCAATAAATAAAACAAGAATTAAACTTATGATTGATGAAAGTGCTATTTTATGATTCATATACTTTCTTTTTTAACTCTTAATCCTGTAGTTTGAG
>DAOUOU010000198.1 GCA_030626465.1 Bacteroidales bacterium | reverse complement strand
TTCCGGCAGCTGTGCTGATATTTGAAGAGTAATATGCAATATTTCCACGGGCATTCACTATCAATCCAATCTCATCGTGATGAGTGTTAATAGGATAACCCAGATTTTTCGGTTTCCTCCATGAACCTTTAGGATCCAACCTGGAAACGAACAGATCAAAGCCTCCCATACCGATATGATAATCAGATGAAAAATATAGTGTATTGTTATCATGATGAATAAAAGGTGACATTTCATCGCCTGGCGAATTAATGGAGTCACCAAGATTTACAGGCTTTTGCCACTTCCCTTCAGCGTCCTGAGTACTTACCCAGATATCCAGACCTCCATTTCCTCCCGGGCGATTGCTTGCAAAATATACGGTCCTTCCATCTGCGCTTAAACTTGGTTGAGTCTCTTTGGCTATAGTATTGACCGGTTGACCCATGTTTTTAGGAAATGTCCATTCGTACCCCTTCTTTATTGAATAATAAATATCGCATCGACCAATAACACCTTTGCGGTTACATACGGTATAAACCATCAATTGTCCATTTGCTGATATCGATTGTGCTCCTTCGTTGTCGGAAGTATTCAAAGGGGAACCGGCATTCTCCATAAGTTCCCATCCGTCTTTTCCATAATTGCTAAAGAAGAAATCTTCCTGCACTCTGTCCTCCTGAGTAATGTCATAAACATGCACCAGTCTTGTAATAACCAGAGTTTGTCCATCGGCCGAAAGAGATGGCCAGTACTCATCATCTCTTGTATTTACATTCGGTCCCAGATTTACAGGTTCAAAATCGACCGGATTATTCATCGCATGAAGAGCAAATTCACTTTGTTGAATGCCTCTTATGGCTCTAAAAGTATATTTAGATTCGATTGTATCAATTTCGAGGAATTTTTTAAAGCTATGCCGTGCATCTTCATACCGTGCTATCTTAATTTCAAGTTTTCCTTTGTTCAGATAACCCCTGGGATAATATGCGGGATCAATTGATAAACCCTGATTGTAGTTATTTATTGCAAGTTTATAATTGCTCTGCTCCCAAAATACTTCTGCTAATACCAGATAAGCATCCTGAAAATCCTTATCCACTTCAATTGCAGCCATGAGCATATTCTCGGCTGCGGAATAAAAGCTGAGTCTGTAGCTCTTTAATCCCTCCTCGTAAAATTTTATGGCTCTTTTTGACTCCGTTTTGTATGTCTTTTGAGCAGAAGCTATCTGAGATAGAAGAATACATAAAACTATTAGATACTTCCCCATTTTGTTTCTTTTGTATGAAACGACCATGAATTTAACATTTTCCGGTGCTAAATGAAAACGAAGCCTATTCTAATGTGTTGTCAGACGATAGAAAGCCTGAACAGTTATTGCATTTTCCGAGGTCAAAAAGATCTGATCGTTAAAGAAGGCTATCCCTTCCAGCTGCAAACCGAAATCATCATGAAGATCATATCGCTTACTGCTTAATTTCTGTATACCATCAGACTGAAAGCTATCAATCTGTATTACAAAAGGAATATAATCATTATATCCACAAAGTATCAGGGATTTTCTTTGAAGATCATAATCTGCTCCCGTGATTAAGCCATCACTGTTAAATTCATCAAATTTTTTAATTATGTGATGACCGGGTAATACAGATATTTTATATAAAGCGGTGTGATAATTCAGCCAGTCTTTTGTAAGCAAAACCAGAGAATCACCATCAAACAGGAATGCTTCACAGTCATATAGAGTATTTCGGTAATTGTTTGAAAAGTCGACCTGGTCCTGATAAGTAAAACTGATTTTTTCAGATAAAATTTCCTGCTCAGTCAAGGTATCGATATCAGCCTTATTGATCTTGTAAATCCTTAAATCATCTCGTATACCGATGTTATTTCCGAAATCACCAATATAAATAGAATTTGAGTCTTGTGTGATGTCTTCCCAGTCAGTATTCTCAGCATCTGATAAATGGATGATCTTTTGAATATTCCCATTTGTAATATCTAATCCATACAAAATGGGCTCATGTCCTCCATCATTGAACGTCCACAATAAGGAATCATAGACAATCAAACCGGAAGATTCATAGACATCATAAGGAAGATCAAAAACTTTATCAAGCGAATATAAAGTCTCCTGATCCAGGATATTATCAGGTGAGCCTTGACCACAACCGAATACAAAAAAAACAAACAAATAGAATTGTGAAAATATGTGTTTCTCTATCCTCATACTGTTTTTGGTTATGGTTTAAATCCATACAAACGCATCATTTTGAAAAAAAGTTCCGTATTTTCATAAATGCCTTTAAATTCTTCAGCACCTGCTCCATATGCAAAAACAGGTACCATTACTCCTGTGTGATCAGTTGTTCCGAATGTACTGCTAAGTTTTCCTGAGTGGATATCGCCATCAACCAAACTCAAACCTCCTGTCTCATGATCAGCGGTAACAACGACCAGTGTACCGGGATTCTTATCCGCAAAATCAAAGGCTACCCCAACTGCTTTATCGAAGTCAATCATTTCACTTACCAAATAAGAGATATGGTTTGAATGACCTGCCCAGTCAATTTGCGAACCTTCAATCATAACAAAAAATCCTTTTTTGTTCTTACTTAATCTTGAAAGGGAAAGACTGGTCGCATCAGGCAAAAAATCGCCACGCCCGTTTAAAACCGGGAGAAGGTGCTTATCAGCGACAAGGCAGCCTATATTATTTTTGTCCTTCGCTTTAATGGAAGCCAGATCATAAACAATGGAATAGCCTTCTTTACGCAGTGAGTCAGAAATATTGGCACTATCAATTCTTCTTTCGAAATGATTTCTTCCCCCTCCGATAAAAATATCTATACCACTACCTATAAAATCATAAGCAATTTCCAAAGTGTCGTACCTGCTTATTTGATGAGCAACAAATGAAGCTGGAGTGGCATGGGTTATAGCAGAAGTTGCTAACAAACCTGTTGACAGCTCATTCTCTTCGGCAATTTCAAGAATGGTTTTTAGAGAAACGCTATCACTGTCAACCCCTATGCAGCCATTGTTTGTTTTTCTTCCTATAGATATTGCGGTACCTCCTGCTCCGGAATCGGTAATATAACTATTGGCCGAAGATGTTTTCGAAAAGCCAATATACTGTGCTTTCTCAAGATTTAACTTTCCTTTATTCACTGTATAAGCTGCATATACTTGTGCAACTCCCATTCCATCGCCAATCATGAGAATAATATTTTTTACCCTGACATCTGATTGAGCAAAAGTGGCATAGATCGATACAAAGAATAAACTGATTACTGATATTATTCTATTTTTCATAGTGTCCTAATTAGTTTCAGACAACAAAAATAACACTTGTAAGCAGAATATTACTCTTAATTTTAATTGCTCAGCACTTTAGGCACTTTTTACTTTAGCGCACTTTAGGCACTCTAAGTACTTTAGGCACTTTTTACTTTAGCGCACTTTAGGCACTCTAAGTACTTTAAGTACTTTAAGTACTTTAAGTACTTTTTTATTCCGGTTTTATTTTACTTCCTGCAAAGAATCTCTTCTACCAATAGTTGTTGCATAATGAATCGATACGCACAAACCTTGATTTACCGGGACTATGAATAAACTTTCCTTTGTACAAATAGATTCCAACATGACTTATTTCTGTTCCCTCTGTCACCGAAAGAATAACCGGACTGACAATAAAGAGAAGTAAGAGAAAAGCAATAAATAAAATGATCAAGCTCTTTTCATGAAGTTTTTCTGATTGAATCAGACTCATCTGCCGGATTAAATATCTTAAATTTTCCAAGATGAGTTTTCTGAAGGAAATATTGCAAAGATACACCAAGGACTCCTAATCCATATTTAATACTGCGACTGATATTGATTGATGATGCCTCTTCAAAATATTTTGTTGGGCAGGTAATCTCAGCAATCTCAAATCCAGCATAAAAAATTTGAGCAAGCATTTGATTATCAAATACAAAATCATCCGAATTACTATTGTAATGAATAGTAGTTAGCACTTTCCTGCTGAAAGCCCTGTAACCTGTATGATACTCAGATAATTTCTGATTCATTAGAATATTTTGTGTAAAAGTCAGCAGTCTGTTAGCAATATATTTATATGCAGGCATGCCTCCTTTTAACGCTCCTTTTCCTAAAATTCTGGATCCCAGCACAACATCAAACACTTCATTTGCAATCAGGTAACAAAACGAATGTATTAATTTTGGAGTATACTGGTAATCGGGATGAAGCATAACCACAATATCAGAGTTCAGTTCCAGGGCTTTGTTATAGCAGGATTTCTGGTTACCACCGTATCCTTTGTTCTCGGTATGCTTAACAAGATGCTTGATTCCCAATTCATTTGCTTTCTGTAATGTATTATCACTACTTAAATCATCAACCAGTATAACCTCATCCACAATGTCAAAAGGAATTTCGTTGTAGGTTATTTCCAGGGTCGGTTCAGCATTGTATGCCGGCAGTACAACAGTAACTTTTTTATCTCTGATCATAGCTGTCTATTCATCTGGTTTAGCAGGTCTTTTGCAAAAAACATAACCATTCTTTTCATAAATAACGTCAATATTAGAATATTTTGCCAATACCTCAT
>DAOUOU010000127.1 GCA_030626465.1 Bacteroidales bacterium | reverse complement strand
AGTATAGAATTGATCTGACTTCCTCCAACCAGCCAGATGTTTTTACCTTCCTGTTCTCTTAAATTACGCGCAAATTCAACCACATCACTAAAAACAATCTCTACCGGACTGCCATCCGGCTCACGGTGTCTGCGTGAAAACACATAATTCTTTTTATCGGGGTAAGGGAATTGTTCAAATTGCTTAATAAAGAAATAGGTATTATATCCCATGATGGTTGTATCAATGGAATCATAGAATTCCTTATAACCAAAATCGCCATCGGTGAACAACCAGTCTGTATCACCATCTTTTCCGGCAATGAAGCCATCAATACTTGTTGCAATGAAAAGAACTATTTTACGCATAGTAATTTATAAATTTAGGTTCTAATGACATTACAATTTATGAAAAACTTAAACACATTCTAAAGAATATAATTAACAGCCTCTCTGAATAATACAATAGCAAACAATAACAATGTTACCCCAAGGACTCTTATTATTATAACAAACGTTTTCTGTTGTAAAATATTTTTCATTTTTCCTGTTAATAAAGCCAGGACGGTTTTCGATCCTATCAGCATAAAATAAAAACCGAGTAAAAACAAAACTGCAGTAAGAAGACTTATTTCATTTGCTTTTGCAATAGTCGGAGCACCAATTAATATCCAGAAGATGTAGGGATGGGGATTTAAAAAATTTGCGATGATTCCTTTCTGCAAAGTACGTGTGTTTTTCGATTCTAACCCTGCTTCTGATGATTTGTATCTTATGTTTTCATAGGCAAGAAACAATAGAAAAACTCCGCCGCAGATCGCAATAATTCCCAATATGATATCATTATTGGCTAATGAAGCAATGAGAAAACAGGATGCCAATACAATGGGGAGATCGGTGATCAGCGGAGCCAGAGCCAGCTTGATACCTTCTTTTTGTCCGAATTTGAATGTTTCAGAAACCACCAGGGTAAGGAGCGGACCTGGGAAAATTCCGGCAATCAAACCCAGGAAAAGACCTGAACTGAGGTAAATAATATTTTCGTGCATGAAACAAAATTCAATTAAACCGGAAAGATGCCAAGAATTTCTAGAAATTAGCAGATAATTTTACATTAAAGCTTCTCCGGGTCAAGTAATTGGGTACAGCAAAATAGGTATTAAGTCCCATGTCATTTTCGACGGTTCGCACCCAATCGTATGATACTACGTTTTGGGTATCAAGTAAATTCAGTATCTCCACACTGATCCAGATGGATTTTATTCCAAAGTTTTTCTCAGTATTCCTGATAATCGATCTTGAAAAACCAATGTCAATTCTCCTGTAGGCTCCCAGATGGAATACATCGGAAGGACGCGAATAAAGAGGGCCTGAGTAGGGAAGACCAGATCCGTAGATTAACATTATGTGTACCTTATAATTCGGATTAGAAGGTAAATAATCCTGGAAAAAAATTGAAAAGTTCATCCACTGATCGGTTGGTCTTCGATAATAACCGGGATAAGCAACCTTTCGGTCTCTGTTAATAATATAGTCGTTGTAAATATCTTCTTTTGTTGACAGAAACGATAAACTGAACCAGGATTCACTTCCGGGGACAAACTCACCATATACCCTGAAGTCAATACCTGCAGCATAACCTTTTGCATTATACATGGGCAAATACTGAAGTCTTACATCATCGAGCTTATAGGGTGTCAGACGGGTTAAGTGCTTATAATAAATTTCGGTTGTAAACACGAAGGGACGATCCCATGCTCTGAACTTATAATCAGTTCCTGTTACTATGTGAAAAGCTCTTTGCGCTTTGGTTTCAGGATACAGATTTCCGTATGGATCACGAAGTTCTTTGTAAAAAGGAGGTTGATAATATAGTCCCGTAGCCAGATGCCAAGTGAAGTTTGATGCGCTATGCGGGATGAATGTCAGATTTGCACGGGGACTGAAGGTGATTTCTTTGTTATACGTCCAATACTGCGAGCGAACACCTAAAGTAAGCGATATATCTGCTTTTTTGTTGCCTATATTAAATGTATGCTGGAGAAAACCTGATAACCGGGAATTATTAAGAGAATTATTGGATTTCGAAGCATGGAACAGATTTACTTCTTCATCGGAATAGGGAAGAGAATGGCCTGCAGAATCAATCATTTGCCATTCATTCAGCTTGTCATCAATTATTTCCTGCTGAAATTTTATTCCCCACTTCATGATACCTGCCGTAAGAAAATATGTTCCCTTATGCTCAAGAGAATAAATGGATGCGACAAGATGATTCCGTGCATGATCCAGGGATGTGCCCACTCCGATATTGATCAGACTGTCATTTCTGCCGGTAGAGCTTCGCGTAGCAAGATTGATCCAATATTGCTGTAAAATATCATAAGTGATTTCTTCATTCGACCGGAAAGCTGAACCTGTCAATTTCAGTGACAGATTATCACCGGGATGAAGATTCAGTGTTACTGCTCCCAGGTATGTGTCAAATTTGTCTACTTCCTGACCTTCATAATAAACAGTAAAATTGAAACCCTGCTGGAAGGATCCAAAATTTGTACTGCGGTTTTCAGGAGCACGGTTGAACTTGTTCGTGGAATAATTGGCAAGGACAGATAGCTCAAGAGATCGTGTAATATCGAAGGTCAGAAAAGACTGCAGGTCTGTAAACGATGGCTTGTAATCTCCTTTTATATCAAGGTTGCCCAGTAAATACTTCGTTGTTTTGTATCTGATTCCGGTATTGTGGGTAAACCTGTTGTTCTTCGATGAACCTTCAACGTGTGCAGATCCGCCAAGAAAACTGGCCATGACCGAACCGCCAAATTTTGTTGGTTGCCTGTATTTGATGTCAAGGACAGATGAAAGCTTGTCGCCGTACTCAGCGTCAAACCCTCCTGCTGAAAACTGGATAGATGAAACCATACTCGGATTAACAAAGCTGAGTCCTTCCTGCTGTGCTGATTGAACCAGGAGCGGCCTGTAGATTTCTATACCATTTACATAAATGAGATTTTCATCAAAACTACCTCCTCTGACCGAATATTGAGAAGAGAGTTCACTCCCTGATACCACACCAGGTAAAGTTTTGAGGATTGACTCAATATTGCCGCTTGTATTCGGCAACTGATCAATGGATTTTATATTGATGGGTACAAGGGTATTTTCCCTGTCTTTAATTCCAAATACCTCAACATCATCAAGCTTTTTCACCTCTAGCTTTAGCCGGTATCTTTCCGTATTGACTTCAGAAGGCTCGAGATTAAGTGATTCTTTGTGAGTTTCGAAACCAAGGAAGTAGATAACCAGAATCAGTTCTTCGCTTGCAGGCACAGTCAGGGTGAAGTACCCATCTTCATCTGTTACGGTTCCCATGGATCTGTTTTCTATACCTATTGACGCTGAAAAGAGAGGATTGCCATTTGTGTCAGATACCCAGCCTTCAATTGTTGCAGTCTGCTGTGCAATACCAGTTAACGAAATAAAAAAAAAGAGTATTTGATAAGCTAATCTTAATCGATCCATTCTTAACATTCCTGTATTGGCCCTAAGCCTTACCTGAAAAAAACTCAAAGAATACAATAAAATTGTGAATATACAAGCTTTTATTCATCTGACATGAGCAACTTATAAAATAGGATCTTGTGTATGCTATCCTAGAATCCTTTAATCCTGATTTAGGGAGATACACTTTTAATAAATTCCAAATAGCAAATCACAAATAACAATTAATATACAATACCCCAATTCCAATATTCAAAAGCCTTATTAATAATTTTGGAATTTGATGCTTGCCTGCCTGGCTGGACAGACAGGATTTTTAGAGCTTATTTGACATTTGCCTTCGGCGACCGCGTTCGCATAAAGCTTTAGCGGTTGCGAAGCTTCTCCTTCGTAATTTTACTATGGAGAAGGAGCTCGCAAGCTCGGTTGTGATTTGTTATTTGGAATTTTAACTTACATACCTTGAAACAGACTATTTAGCCTTTTTTAACAGGTAAAGCCTCTATTCTTATTCAAACTCAGGATACTCTGCTTTATCCTCGTATTTTTTAAAATCACCTCTTTTAAGTGCTTTAAAAAATTCCGCCCATGCAAAGGCGTTAAATATTTGATAAGTAGGGTATTGACCCTGCCGGAAAGTTTCCTTGTACTGCTGGTCGAGAATATGCTGGAAGTTTGCCCTGGCGCTGGGAGTCTCATCCAGGATGATCTGTGTTTTCAGTAAGGCGATATTTTTGCGTGCATTGTCCATATCATCGTCAGGGAGTTTCAGGTTGAGGAAAGCTTCTTTGAATTCTTCGTATGATTTCCACGGATAAATTTCCACCTCGGCAATCATGAAAGTATCTGTTGCCAGAATAATATCCATTGTAAGAAAAGGTTCTTTGAGATTATCAGGTATAGTAATTATTTTACGTTTATACCCTAAAGAAGAAAACATGACGCTATCGTTTTTCTCGGTAACAAAAGAGAATTTTCCGTCCTTATCGGTAATGGTCCCTCTGTAATTGTTCAATACAAGAATATGAGCGTATGGAAGAGGTTGTAACAATTCGTCAAATAATCTTCCTGTGAGCTGCACCAATTTTTTATCTTCATCTCTCTCAAACAGCTGACTTTTAGCTGTAAAATACTGAATGGAAATACATATCATCAGAAGTAATAGCTTCTTCATTTTATATTGCTCTATTGCTGCCGAATGCCTCAAAGGTAATTATTTTGATATACTTTTGACCCTCACCATTGAACACCACTTGTTAAATTTGGTTAAATTAAAAAACAAGTCTAACTTGATATTTGTTTTCAGGATCACAAGATATGATTGTACAGAAAGAAATTACGCTGCAGGGATATAAAAGGGGATATCACCTTATTACATCTCTTATTGTCAATGCACTTGATAGTATGCCTGAAAAGGGAATACTTAATATTCATGTAAAGCATACATCAGCAGGCATTACACTGAACGAAAATGCAGATCCTTCCGTACGTTATGATTTTAATACTTTTTTAAATGATATGGTGCCCGAAGGTTATTCAGGGTTTACGCATACCACCGAAGGATCGGATGATATGCCTGCACATCTTAAAGCTTCCATCATAGGTCAGAATATTACGGTACCCATTACCAATCACTGCCTGAATCTTGGCACGTGGCAGGGCATTTACTTTTGTGAATTCAGGAATTATGGAGGTTCCCGCAAACTGGTTCTTACCATATACAGTTAAATTATAAATGAAATTGAAAATTTTATCATATGTTTTCTGATAAAGATATTCAACAGATTAAGAAAAAGGGTATTACACATGAACAACTGGAATGGCAATTATCTGTATTTCGCAAAGGAATCTCTCCCTTAAGGTTGCATGGAGCTGCCACAATTGATAACGGAATCATCAAGCTTAGTTCCACTGATATTGAATATTTTAAGAAATATTATGACTCCCTAACAAATAAATCGAAAGTTAAATTTGTTCCTGCGTCCGGTGCTGCAAGCAGAATGTTTAAAGCACTTTTTGAATACATCGAGTCGGGCGAAACGGCGCAAAGAGAAACTACTAACTCTTTTGCAGATACTTTTTTTCAGAATATCAGTCGGTTTGGTTTCTACCGGGAACTGAAAGATACTATTTCAGACAAAGGAGAATCTTTAAATGATTTGCTATCAGAAAAAGAGTATTCAAAAATCCTCAACTACCTGCTTACCGGTAATGGTTTGAATTATGGAAATCTTCCGAAGGGTTTGATAAAATTTCACAAGTATGGTTTGGAGCAAAGAACACCCTTTGAGGAGCATTTGGCAGAAGCTATTCAATATGCAAGATCTGATACTGATAAAGTGGCTTTACATTTTACTGTTTCTCCTGAACATCTCGAAGGATTCAATGAGTTATTAAGCAGTACAAAGAAAAGTTCTGAGGATAAAAATGGTGTTTCCCTGGATGTAAGTTTTTCTGTTCAGAAACCTTCAACTGATACAATGGCAGTTGATCAGGAAAACAATCCTTTCAGAGAGCCTGATCAGAGCATTCTGTTTCGGCCGGGCGGACACGGAGCATTGATTGACAACCTGAACGAATTGGAATCTGATCTTATTTTCATAAAGAATATTGATAATGTGGTGCCCGAAAAATTCGTCGAGCCTACGATTGTATACAAGAAAGCAATTGCCGGAAAGTTGCTGGAGGTACAGTCGGAGGTTTTTCAAATGCTGAATGAGTTGGATTCAGAAGAGCTTACAGAAACCAGGACAAGAGAAATTTATGAATTTATTAAGACTAAGCTTTGCTATGTACCAAAGGCATCTCTTGACTTTAATGACCTGGACAGATGCACCGGTGAGTTTAAAGAAATATTAAATCGTCCTATACGGGTCTGCGGTGTTGTGAAAAATCTGGGTGAACCCGGAGGTGGTCCTTTCTGGGCACCAAACAGCACGGGCGATATTACACTTCAAATAGTTGAATCCTCACAAGTTGATCTGGATGATCCGGAACAAGCCGCTATATTTAAAAAAGCCACTCATTTCAATCCTGTAGATCTTGTTTGTTGTCCCATAGGTTATAAGGGTCAAAAATTTGATCTGCCAGGGTTCGTTGATCAGAAGACTTGCTTCATCTCAAAAAAGTCTAAGGATGGTAAAAAATTAAAAGCACTTGAGTTACCGGGCCTCTGGAACGGTGCCATGGCCGACTGGCTGACCCTTTTTGTTGAGGTTCCCGTTGAAACTTTCAATCCGGTGAAGACAGTAAATGATCTGCTCCGGCCGGAGCATCAGTAAGTTTATTCAATTACCCCGGAAAATAAGATCTTTAACTTCGTTTGTTTTAATATCTTGCTCCGTATAAATAAAAAAATACTATCATCCTGCAAATAAGCATGCTTCGGCTTTGCTCAGCATAACCTGGTATTTACACAGTTACTTTTGATCACCTAAATTGTAGTAGAAGTGTGTATGCAAACCGGATAAAGGACGCAACCATAATCTATTTAATTTCATCTAAAAAATATAAAAGATAATAATCATGAAAACAAAGTTTTATTCAATTTTACTCGCAAGTATATTGTCTTTCTTACTATACAGTTGCGAAGAAAAAAAGGAAAACACAAATGATGATAATCCCTTGGTTTTAACTGGTGAAGTTATTAATCATACGGATTGTAAAATCTTTAAATCAGCCCATGAAGGTTCAGAAACTCCGGACACTTTGAGTTGTATCAGCTATGATTTTGATGCTTTAAATAATAAACTTACTCTACATCATATAAATGCCGGATTTAACTGTTGTCCCGATAGTTTATATTGCGAAGTATCACTAAATAATGATACCATTGTAATACAGGAGTTTGAAAAAATGGCTCAATGCTATTGTAATTGCTTGTTCGACTTGGCTATTGAATTGAATGGAATGGCTTCAAAAAAGTATTATTTAAAAATTATAGAACCATATTGCGGAGAACAGGAAAAGATATCTTTCGAATTAGATCTGGTAAATATCCACGAAGGTTCATATTGTGTTACCAGGAAGCTTTATCCATGGGGATTAGTAGATTACGAAGGAGATCCTCAATTTGAAATATCCGGACGACTAATCAGTAATACTGGCTGTAAAGATATTGAATCCGGCAATTTGAAAAACAGTACACCTGATACTGTCAGTTGTATCAACTACACATTTGATGTTACAACTAATGAACTTATTTTAAAACACATTAATGCCGGATTTAATTGTTGTCCTGACAGTTTGTTTTGTGATATTTCTTTGGATAATGATACAATAATAATCCGGGAATTCGAGAAAGAATCGCTTTGTGATTGTAATTGTTTATTTGATTTAGATATTAAATTGGAAGGAGTAGATTCAAAAAGATATTATATAAAAATTATTGAGCCCTATGTTGGAGATGAAGAAAAGCTGTATTTTGAATTGGATTTGGTGAATAATCATGAAGGTTCATATTGTGTTAACAGAAATCATTATCCATGGGTAGAATATTGAAGCGAATAATATGCTTGACTGATACTTAATTTTCCGCTCGACGCAGTCAACCCGCTTTCTCTTATACTGGATTAGCTTCGCTGACCGTGTTCGCTGAAGCTTAAGCGGAAGCGAAGCACTTCGTGGTTCCTGCT
>DAOUOU010000216.1 GCA_030626465.1 Bacteroidales bacterium | reverse complement strand
TCAAAAGCATATACCTTTTCTGAAAGAACATCGGTGAATTTTACAGACACTTTATAGGGAAACTTATCAACGTTCTCAGTATCTCTATCAGTAATTGCCATTTCAAACATTGCAGTGATGGTAGATTTAAAAAGTTTCTTGTCCCATTTGCTTTTGAAAATAACTTCTGAACGCACATAATTCAGTACCCACTTCTTATCAATTTCACGATAATTTACCATGTAATTGCCGCTGATAACATCAATCTTCATTGACATCGGTTTCTTTTTTACCAGCATTCTTGAGGCGTTTTTAAGACTCTTGTCACTGAGTTTGAAATCAAGACCAGTGATAGCAATAGATTCAACATCAATATATATTTTACCCTGGTATAAGGGAAAATCAGCAGCAGTCCGCTGATTGAACTCAATCACATAATTGTTCCTGTCGTTGACGCTAACAATACCTCCAAGCTTAAATTCATAATATTTAAAGATTTCCGGATCAAGTATCACGCCCGGATTTTTAACGACATCAAGAAACATTGCCGTACGTGGCCCACCCTGGAATTTTACAAGGACTGTATCCATCTTTTTTACATCTTTACTTTTGCGTCCCTTGTATATTTTAACTCTGTCGAAATCAAAACCATCTCTATACCCTGAGTTGTAAATATCCAGGACAGCTTCTGATATAGAAACATAACTCCTGTTTTGTTTAAGGGTTTCCCGATAAAATGCTGTTTGCATTTCAGCATTTGGATTATAGTTATCTCTTTTTTTGCTTATTGCGGTTCTAAGCAATTCAACCGGATCGATATCCCTTATTACTACTTCTTCAATAGGAATGGCATGTTGTTCAAGCGTTATAGTATTCTTTTTTGATAAAAGACTGCTAATCGGCACTTCTTTATTCTTATAACCCAGGTGAGTTATTGAGAGAGAACCTTCAACAGACTTACCAGGGATTTTTAATTCGAAATCTCCATCAGAGTTTGAAACAGTACCAATATTTGCCCCGGTCTTAAAAACAGTAGCAAACACAACCGGTTTTTTTGTTTTCTGATCAATAATCTTCGCTGTTAAAAGCGTATACGATGCAGTGTCGTTCTTCTGTTTTTTGTTAGTATTAGTCTCTGCCCTGGCACTTAAAATCCCAACATTCAGTAGCATAGCAATGATGCCAAAATAAACTATCCTTTTCATGATTTCAGTTTTTATTAGTTTGAATAAACCTATCTAATTCTTTGATCTCTTTACAGTAAGCTTACATTGGTATGACATATAGTAGCAATTTAACACTTATTTCCATACATATTTTTTTTATAAACAATTGATTATTATATATCTATCCTTCTTATAATGTAAATTCATGGTAGGTATCTATTTTTCAAGGAGTGCGGAAAACAGGAGGTGATGTACAATTTGTCCGGATCTTTACCCTGATTTTTTATACATATGCGAAAATTATATACTTAGTTATATATGAAGAGTTTAAAGTAATACCTTGAAGAAATAATACTAGTATATTGTGGAAGACAGGAAGTATTGAGTTCGAGGGATTGTACTTAACTATTGTAATCGGATATCTTCCCTGTTAAGGGTATTTTCCGCGTCATATATAATTTTCAATTCATCGTAAGTATTCGATATGAATACCAGTTCAACCCATGTCATAAACCAGACCCATTCCGGCTGCTGCTGAAGATTTTCGGGTGAAGGCATCTTAGCAACCTCTCCGAGAGCAATGGGTTTTCCCTGTGCAAGCTTTAACAGTTCATCGTAGTCTTTTTGCCCGTAATTATTACGATAAACATCTGTGGCCAGGATATCAACACAATCATGTCCGGGAAAAAAGTTCTCGTATGGTGCTACTCCTTCTCTTAATTCATTTCCATTGAATACCCAGATCATATTATTGATCTGATGATAATTGACCAGTCGATCAAAGAGCATTTTATACAATTTCTGATAACCATTCTCACCTTCTCTGGCTCCCCACCAAAACCACTTTCCATTCATCTCATGATAGGGTCGCCACAGGACAGGCACTTTTGCGCCGGTTAATTGTTTCAGGAAAAATGCGATGACATCAACCTGCGATTTCCATCTTGCATTAATAGCTGTGCCGGGAGTTATTAAATCATTCCATTGTATATCGCTAAGCTTGCTTTGTATACCTCCTTTGAACGTTACCGGTTCGTTCATTGTCGGGGGAACCGCGTGCCACATAAGAGTTATGATTGTTCCGTCCTTGTGGTATTTTA
This sequence comes from Bacteroidales bacterium, assembly GCA_030626465.1. GTDB lineage: Bacteria > Bacteroidota > Bacteroidia > Bacteroidales > UBA10428 > UBA10428. Next base: position 1,619 of record DAOUOU010000216.1, on the reverse strand, counting down.
TTGCATCATCAACGATTTGCTGTCTGAAGTTGATTCCATCTAATGTATACGGTTCGCTAAATCCAAAGTCCATTCCTTTGACTGCGGGATGTTTGCCTGTAATTTCATAAACCCGTTGATAATAAGCAGAGCCAAATAATGGCTGGTCATGCTGACCTGTAAGCGTACTTTTACCTGATATACTGTATATTAAATTAAGCAGCTCAATCGCTTCTTGCGAAGCATTCGGGGAAACCGGCATAATAAGATTTGAATTCTGACTGAAAGTGATACAGGTAAAAAAGCAAAACGCAGGAATAATTAGTAATCTGTTCATTGAAATAATATATTGGTATCTGAAGTGATTTATACGAATATACTATGAATTTAAGGATTCCTGTCAAAAAATTAGTAATAACAATCTTTCTTTTCTACTGCATGAGAAATTTCATAAAAATAATTGTATGTTAAATATTTCATTGCAGATTTGTATATTCACTACAAAAACATATTGGTCATGATATTAACAACAACAAACAACCTTGACGGAAAATCAATAGTTGAGTACAAAGGAATTGTGTCGGGCGAGGCTATAATTGGGGCCAACCTTTTTAAAGATATTCTTGCAAGCATTACAGATATTGTTGGGGGTCGTGCAGGTGCTTATGAGCGTGTATTGCGCGAGGCCAAAGATAATGCGCTGAAAGAGCTGGAGAATAATGCAGGCCGGATAGGCGCCAACGCAGTTATTGGTATCGATCTCGATTATGAATCACTGGGAGCCAGCGGAAGCATGTTAATGGTAAGCGCAAGCGGCACAGCAGTAAAATACCAATAATTATACAATCTGTTCCTCTTTTCAGTCTTCATTAATAATTTTCTGACGGTGATATGATTGTATATTATTATAAGAAAAAAATCATTTGTTCTGTAACAGCCCTTTTGCTTTTACTATTCATTAGTTATGATTTATCTTTTGGTCAGAAACTCTTACCGGATACCATAGTGGTCGAGTTTCGGCCGGATACATTGATAGAACTCAATAAGGTGGCAATTACAAAAGTAATTGATGAGCGAAATGAAAATCCTCGATTTGTAAGGTACGAAACCAAGAATAAATTCTTATTCATTCCGGTTGATCAGGAAGTATACACTCGTCACCCCCTTGCTAATGAGATAGGTAAAGTAATTCCATCTGAGGCTGAGAACGGATCAGAATATCAACTTAAGATAAGAAAGTTTGAAATAGAAAAACAAAAAGGACGCATTTCTTCATCAAGTTATTTAATTGCTGAGCTTCCTGTATATGAATACAATGGTGATACCATAGTATACCGTGGAACCTTCTACTACGATTATTTATACTATCCTGATGCAAGGCGGGAATCATTGGAACAATCAACAGAGAACCTGCTGAATAAATGGCATACCGATTTTAAACTCGATCTCATGACCATAAACACTAAAGTATCAGGAAAAGATGAGATTGCATATAATAATTTTATTACTGATCCCGATGTGAAATCACTTTACCTCAATACAGCAATTGGAGCAGTAGCAGGATTGAACTGGTGGGGCTTTCAGGGCGAAGTTTTTTTTACACGTCCTGAAACAGGCTCCAGAAATCATTACTGGGCAGG
>DAOUOU010000077.1 GCA_030626465.1 Bacteroidales bacterium | reverse complement strand
AACTAAATTACATCAAATATGAAAGAGCAAAGTATCAAATTATTTAATCAGGCAGTTGCTGATGAATTAGCAGCAGTACATCAGTATATGTATTTTCATTTTCATTGCTATGACTGGTTCTTCTGTACAAAGAAGATTGATAAAGAAACTGTTCTTAAATCAATTCTTAAGAAGTAGCAATTCCTTTGATCTAAAGATTACCGCTTGTTTTGTTTGAAGGCAAGCGGTTTTTTTATTTATTAGGCCAGGATAAATCAAATGGCAACGAAACAACCGGCTAGTAACACAATTTAATAATTGGTACACTAGTTTAAAAATGTTTTTAAAGTAATACCCAACAATGGAAAAGCCACAAGATACATAACCAGTGTGATCAGGATGACACCCAGAAAGTTCAGCACAACTCCTGCTTTTGCCATATGTTGAATTTTCAGATATTCACTACCGAATACAATGGCATTGGGTGGAGTGGCAACGGGCATCATAAAAGCAAATGAGGTCGCTATTGTTGCCGGGATCATCAAAGCAAAGGGATGAATATTAAGAGGCAGAGCCATCGCAGCCAGCACCGGTAACATCATAGTGATTGTAGCAGTATTTGAGGTAATCTCTGTGAGAAAAGTCAGAAGGAGGCAAACAGCCATGATCAACAGGAGAACTGAGCCGTAATTTATACTTCCGAAAATATTTCCGATCCAGATGTCCAGAGCCGTTTCCCGAAAACCTGAGGCCAGCGCAAATCCTCCACCAAACAAAATTAAAATACCCCATGGTATGCGCTTTGCCCATTCCCAGTTGAGCACATATTCGTTTTTCCTGATACTTGTCGGGATGATAAACAATAACAGTGCTCCCGCCATCGCAACAGTACCATCATGCACATATGCTTCAATACCTAAAAGAGTTGACCATCCCTTCATCACAAAATTGCCCATCTGGATATCTTTTCTGAATATCCATCCAAACGCAGTCAAAAGAAATACCAGTAAGGTGAGTTTCTCAGCCACCTTCATTTTGCCAAGAGTCAACAGTTCCTTTTTGATAATATCTTTCCCTCCTGCGATAGTAAGGTTTCTAAGAGGTACACCAATATTGACCAGATATAACCAGGCAAGTGGCAAAAAAATCAAAACAATTGGCAATCCTATCGCCATCCATTCTGTAAAGCCAAGCTGGGGAATCTCCGGAAACAGAGATTTGGCAACTCCTGCAAAAATAATGTTGGGCGGAGTACCGATTAGAGTACCAACCCCGCCTATACTCGCTGAATAAGCAATTCCAAGCATCAGGGCTGTTCCGAACTTGAATTCCTCTTTTTTAGACATGGCTTCCGGATTGTTTTTTCTATTTATCTCGTAAGCATGATCAATAATGGCCAAACCAATAGGTAACATCATCATAGCAGTAGCTGTGTTAGAGATCCACATGGATAAAATAGCTGTAGCTACCATAAATCCCAGGACTATTTTTTTTGCCGAGGTGCCTATAAGTCTGATAATATTCAGGGCAATTCTTTTATGAAGATCATGACGCTGCATGGCCATGGCAATCATAAAGCCGCCCAGAAAAAGAAATACATTTGGATCAGCATAAGAAAGAGCTATGCTTTTAGCACTCATGATTCCCGAGAAAGGGAAAAAAACCAGTGGCAGTAATGCAGTAGCCGGCAATGGGATAGCCTCTGAAATCCACCATACGGCCATGAGTACAGCACACGCAGCTGTTAATCGGGTGCTATGATCCATGTTTTCGCCAAAAGGCAAAATGAATACCAGAAAAGAAAGAAAAATACCGGCAAAAAGACCAATCTTATTTCTAAGAGTTTTTCCTGACATATAGATCAAAAATATATTTTCTGAGAGAAAATAAATGCTTAACAAACAATTATTTTAATTCCATTACCATTTTAAATCTACCCTTAAGTATTATGCCTGTCTGTAAATTCCATGAATGTTTTAAGATGAGTAAAAAAAAGCAAGAATTTCACATACTAAAATGAACGAATACACGTACTTTATTCAGTGTGACAATATTTACTCTTATTGTTAAGAATACTGATTGAATGAATAGAAAATTACCTGTGAATAGCACTTCTTAATCCTGTTAATTATGGAAAACCTGAACACCTGGCAATTGTTTGGAGTATTATTTTCATTTGATTCGGATAATTGTTAATAAGATTAAATCACAATCTCATTGAAATTTTAAAAAACTAATATTATGAAAAGGATTTTGTTGATAGCTGCCATGATTTCAGCCGTTGCATTTGGTAACAACACCAAGGTTCCGGATAATGTTTCTACAGCCTTTAGTAATAAATTTCCCGGTGCTGAAGATGTAAACTGGAAAAAAGAATTCAATAAGTTCGAAGTTGAATTTACTCAGAAAAATGAAACAATAATCGCTCTTTTTAGTAAGGACGGTAGTTGGATAGAAACAGCAACTTATATTGATGTAGAAGATCTGCCAGCAAAAACTATTAAAGAAATAGAACTTTATTACGAAAAAGGATTCATCAGTTCTATCAGAAAGGCAGTAGACTTCAGGAAAAATAATTTTTACAGGGTAACTGTAGAGACCGGTGAAGCATTTTATTTCCTGAAAGTTGATGAAGAAGGTGATATCATTGATACATCAGTGCGCTACAAGAGTCAACTTGCAGAAGAATAATAAGCATAATGCTCTTTAACAAAAGAAGAATTATGCTGGGCAGTATTTAATCCATACTTTGTAAAACCTGTTCTTTGTGGTACCGGGTAAGTAACGGCGAACAGGTTTTCTCTATAAATCTACGTTTTTTAATTTTTTCCGATAATACCCTTTATCTGTTCCACTTCTTTCGAAATGGCTTTTCTCTTAATAAAGGTGTACTCCTGAATTTCCATTGAATCGAACCATTCTGCCCACATTTCCATAATTCTGTCCCATTCAAGATCTTTGTCACGCGGACTCGCTTCAACCAGGACAATATGAAGGTCTGGTAAGGCTTCCTTTACAGGTTGCAACTTCTTCACATCTTTCCCGACTATCGGATATCCGTCAGTAAGTATAAAAAGAAAGTTCTTTGTTAAGGTGTCATTCGAATAATCGGTTTTCAGATCTTCATAAAAATACTTCCATATATCTGCTCCGTAATATTGTTTGGGAATTTTACTGAACACGGCCTTTTTGTACAATCCATCAAGTGAATTATAGAAATTTGTTCTGCGTTCTTCTTCTTTCGGCCTGCGATACACATTCTTAATGTTTTCCATATTCACATAAAGCTCTTCTTCATAAGTATCCGTTCTTAATCCCGATCCTCTTTGAGGAGCAATTACAACTTTGATTTCATCCCGGGATCTGATATAAAGATCTTTTCGAACGTTCTGTTCAAATAGTTCATAGATTGCTCTAATAATCTCCTTGTCTCTTTCAGGTTGATCGGGTTGAACAATCAGTCTATCCGAAAGATCAAGCAATATGATGTAATTGTGCTTTACAGACATACTTCTCTTCTTGGGCGGGGGAGGCTGACAGGCAATAATCAGCAACAAAAGGATATATGATACGATGACTTTTTTTCTCATGACTAGGATATTTATAGGTTGTAAGTTGTATTTAAGCTCTTATTTCCTCCTGGCCTTGATCACTTTCACTATACCAGGTTGAATTTTATGTTTTTCCACAAATTCATCCCGTATATTGAGGCACTTATTTTTGACACTTTTAAGATTATCTGGCGAAAGGTAGGATATCCATCCTGAAGTAAACTGGTCGATGAATCCTTTCAGGTTTCCCTGCACAAAGGTATCCACTTCGTTCCTCAGAATATCAATCTCATGTATTATTAACTCAACAGGCATTATTTTTTCTTCCAGGTTTTTGATGTCCTTCCTCAGGTGTTTAATTATACGTTTGAGGTTTAATGTAACCTCTCTTTTTTTCCATTCTCTTAACAATGAATCAAGGATTATACTCCATAAGATGTACGCAAGAAAACCAAGGAAAAGAATGATGTAAAAGGTAGGATTCTGGCTCCATTTCATAGTAGATAATCCCATCAGTTCTTTAGCTGATTCGGTATTGGTGTGGATAATCAGAGCCAGGAGCAGATCGACGATAAATGTTACTGTAATAAGCAATGAGATGAAAACAATTTTCGCTTTGTGCTTCATATCAAGAAGTATATGAAATGCCCAGCCGAATGCATAAAAAACAAATGGAACGAGGAACAGCAAATAATTATAACGGATTGCTTCTGCAATTTCATAGGCTGGTGGCAGGATGCTGCCCGTACTTAATCCTTCTGCAATCTTTTCGGAGATGCCCTCAAAATCTACATAAAGAGCTTTATAGGCTGCAGAAATATAGAAGAAGAAAAGATATCCGGTAAGAAAGATCAGAATAAAGAGATTTATACTGAACTTTAGAGTACTGAACGTTTCTCTTGTAAGCTCTTCTTGATCTTCTGCTCTTTTTTCCCTTATCTGAAGAAGTTCTGCCCGGTGTTCATCAATTTGTTTTTCTTTAACCTTTATGTTTTGTTCAAACTTGACATTGTTCTTTTTAGTATCGTCAAGAGCCTTCTCAAGCTCCTTGATCTTTTCTCTTTTTTCTTTTCTTTCACTCTCTGAGAGACCTTTGTATTGTTCGTCCACCAGGTCGCCATTAAGAATTCTCTCAAGATAAGAAGCATAAACATCCGGATCGCCCTGAACGTTACCTGATTTGGTGTATCCAAATTCCTGTAAGTTTGTGCGCTCTGTGTTGTAAGTAACTTTGGCTTTCTCTTCTGTTGCGGATTTCTTTGAATTGTTTTCCATAGGGTAGATAAATTTTAGGAATTGGGAAATAATATAAATACTAATAAAAAAGCATTTTAGTATATACAATACTAAGGGAAATCTGTCATCTAATCAAAATTTCTTTATAAAATTTGATTGTTCTTATGTATTTTCTTCAGATAATCAATAAGTTAAAACAATAAAACCCACTATGTAATAGCGGGTTTAAAGTAAGGTTTTATGGTATATTTTAGAAAATGACTGTCAATAGGTCAGGAATGGTAAAAGGGCCACTGTGAATTCAGCATCTGCAGGTTTTTCAGAAAAAACAGGGTATTTTTTTATACTCTCGTTGTCTTTCAATTTTTCTGTAACCCGATTAAGCCCGGCAAAAGCAAATATATGTTTTGGAAACAATCCCTCAGAGGCCGCCTGCCTTGAATAATCTTTCATTAGTATATCTCCATCGGTTGTTAAGGCATTTATTCTCGAAAGGTAATAATCAGGCCGGGGTGGTCTTTCAAATGTATCCATACTTCGGTTGTAATTTTCCGAACCATTCCAGGAATAGAATATCTTACTTCCCTTGGAAGCAAGAATATTCCTTATGTTTAACCTGCAATTTGTTATGGAATCACCCAGCCCAACCAGATGTTCATCAGGGATATTTTTATTAATAAAATCTTTGACTTCTTTTTCGCTATTTAATACAATCGATTGAAAGCCTTTTTCTTTGAGTACATCCTGTAGCTGCTGAATTGCGATTTTATCATAAACCGTAACTTTATCGGTATTCGTATTCATTGTGATCAAAATTGATTGAATATCAAAATAACATCAGAAACATGATAAATGTCAATTTTTTGGTATTTGTGCAGGTATGAAGGGGTAAATTCTGTGTTCCAGGGGCGTAATTATGTTTTGAGGGGTGAAATTGCTGTTCCCAGATCATATTATTTTTTATTCATGAAAACATTTTGGAATACTTACAAATCAGGTTTCAGCTTGAATTGTCCGGCAAATCAGGCATGAAGTAACATCTCAGTATGTTTTCCGGAAAGATGTCTGCTTCTTCCTTTTTCATAATAAAAATCCATATAAATTCAATTGTTACTAAATTAGAGCATTAATTATAAAAATCTTTTTGAAGAGCAATTCATCATGTATTCTGGAATATTAAGAGGAAAATTAAAGGACTTTTTAGTTGAAATTGCTAACATGGCGAGCTTTACTATACTTACCGTTAAGTATATATTCAGAAGGCCTTTTGAATTTTCTGAGTTCAGAAGACAATCATTCGAAGCCGGGTACAAATCATTTTCTCTTATAAGCATAACAGCTCTTATCATGGGACTGGTTCTTACTATCCAGACACGTCCTACTATGGCGGAATTTGGTGCCGAATCATGGGTGCCGACAATGGTGTTTATATCTGTGGTTATCGAGATAGGTCCGGTAATAACAGCCCTTCTGTTTGCAGGAAAAGTAGGATCACGTATTGGTGCCGAATTAAGTTCCATGCGTGTTACCGAACAAATTGATGCAATGGAAGTATCAGGAGTTTATCCAATGAAATATCTGGTGGTAACACGTGTTTTAGCCACTACATTCATGCTTCCTGTACTGGTAATATATGCTGATTTTATGGCACTTCTTGGTTCATATATAGGCTTTACCTTGCATAATAATATTTCATTATGGTTGTTTATCCGTGAAGCATTTGATGAATTATACTTCGCCGATATTATTCCGGCTACTATAAAGACTTTTATTTTTGGATTCTTTATTGGCATTTTAAGTTGTTACATGGGGTATACTACCAACAAAGGGGCTGAAGGCGTTGGTATGGCAACAAATTCTGCCGTAATTATGTCTTCATTATCCATATTTATTATTGATCTGATTGCCGTACAGCTTACACAAATTATTTTATGAATCTGGTTACTGAAACATATAACCGTCTTGTAATAAAAATTACAAATCTGAATAAATGGTTTGGTGAGAATAAGGTTCTTTCAGACATAAATCTTAAACTTTCTGAAGATGAAAATCTTGTGATTTTGGGTCGTTCAGGAGTGGGGAAATCAGTTTTAATTAAATGCATTGTCGGACTTGAAAAGGCAGAAGAGGGGAGAATAGAGGTCTTTGGAAATGATATTCAGCAGATGGGAGAATTTGCATTGAATAAATTGAGGAAAAATATAGGCTTCCTTTTTCAGGGAGGAGCATTATACGATTCTATGACAGTTGAGGAAAATTTATTGTTTCCTTTAAAAAGAAATGCTCCTGATCTGAATGAGAAGGATAAAAACGAGCTTGTTGAGGATGTGCTTGATAGTGTAGGACTTCTGGATGCGAAGCTAAAGATGCCTTCAGAACTGTCAGGAGGGATGAAAAAACGTGCAGGTCTCGCACGAACTCTTGTGCTTAAACCAAAGATTATTTTATATGATGAACCTACAACCGGTCTTGATCCTTTCACTGCTCAGGGAATAAGTGAATTGATAATTAAAGTGAAGAAAAGGTACAACACAACCTCAATCCTGGTTACTCATGACATGAAATGTGCCCGAACAACTGCAGACAGAATGATTATTATGGATGAAGGGAAGATAATTGCGAGAGGTAATTATAAAGAACTTCAAAAGATAGATAATGAAATTATTAATGGATTCTTTAGATAATATCTATAAAAGCCTGAATTATGTCTAATAATAAGAAATATAATTCTTTACGTATCGGATTCTTTATATTCGTTTCCTTTCTGCTTTTCGTGGCTGCAATCCTGATACTGGGACGGAAGCGCAGCATGTTTCTACCAACGATAAAAATATCAACTGTTTTTCGTGATGTAAGAGGTTTACAGGTTGGTAACAACGTTCGTTTTACCGGAATAGAAGTAGGTGCAATAGTAGATATCACCATTATTTCTGACACGGCAGTTTCTGTTCAGATGTCGATGGACAAAAACGTTGTTCCGTATATTAAAAAGAATTCAAGGGCAACAATTGCTAACGACGGATTGATGGGGAATAAATTAGTTATTATTCTTCCCGGCACCCCGGGAAGTGATGTTGTTAAGGCCGGAGATATTCTTCCTTCTATTGAACCGGTGGAGATTGATGATATCATCATTGAGATCCAGAATTCAAGTGAGAAGATTTCACAGGTTGCAAATAATCTGATTGAAATAACAGAGAAAATTAACAGAGGTGACGGAATGTTTGGCAAAATTTTTACTGATACGAAATTTTCAGATGAGCTTGACAAATCGGGCAGAAATATTACCGAGCTATCAGGAAACCTGGTTGAAATTACAGATAAAATCAATGATGGGCAGGGTATTATGGGGAAAATCCTGTTTGATTCCACATTTTCTTATCAGTGGGAGACCACAACGAAAAACCTTGCAGAAATTTCAATCAATTTACAGGAACTTTCAGAAAAAATTAATAGTGGAGAAGGAGTCTTCGGCAGATTGTTTGCTGATACAGCTTTAAGCGACAATTTTTACAGGGTAAGCAAGGATCTTGAGACAGTATTGACAAATCTTTCTGAAGTGAGTGTAAAGCTCAATGACGAAAGAAATGCTCTCCATAAATTTATTGCAGACACTGCATTTGCTGACTCTCTTGATGTGTTGTTGCACAAAATGAATAAGGGTGTTACCGAGGTAACTGAGGCTTCTGAAGCATTGCAAAAAAGTGGTATTGTAAGAGCCTTTTCAAAAAAGGATAAAAAAGAGAAGAAAGATAAAACGAGAGAGGAGGCAGATACTCTAAACGAATAATCCTCATTAAATAAATAGTAATACAAGTATTAATCGGCAATGATATATTCTATTCCCCTTACATTTCTAAAAACCTGTTATTCCGGGAAACCCTGATATGATCGAGATTTTCAAATACGGTAGAAGAGACCTTTCTGTTGAACTTCCTTCAACATCTGAATGCCTGGAGATCAATGAACCGGAACATACAATGGACAAAGATCGATTCATTGGGAAATTTCTTTCAGCACTGCCAGATGACAAAAACAAATATACCGGCATAGCGATTGTAGTGTCGGACAAGACACGTCTTTGCGGGTATCCACTATATCTCCCCTGGCTTATTGAGGCACTGGAAAGAAAAGGAGCTGAAAAGGAGAACATTACATTTTACATTGCTTATGGATTGCACAGGGCGCAGACCGATGAGGAATGCCTTGATAGTTATGGCAATCTGTATAAAGATTTTCATTTTGTTCACCACGATTGTGATGATGACCGTGCCTTAACAAATCCGGGAACTACACAGAGAGGTACGTCTGTTGTTATTCGTAAAGATGTTATGGATAGCTCCCTGCTGATAACATTTGGTGCTATTTCATACCATTATTTTGCCGGTTACGGGGGAGGAAGAAAATTATTATTCCCGGGATTGGCAGGACGAAAGTCAATCTATTTCAATCATAGTTTGTTTCTGGACAGAGAGTGCGGGGAATTAGCTGCCGGTTGTCAGCCCGGAAATCTGAATGATAATCCTGTTGCAGATGACCTGAAAGAAATTGACGGACTGTTGCCTCCAAAAATATCCATTCATGGAATACTTAACAGCCATGGAGAAGTATGTAAACTGTTAATCGGTAAAAATTACAATGATTTTGTTACAGCTTGCAGGGAGTATGACAGCTATTACCGATCGGGCATTGATAAACAGTATGATATGGTTGTGGCCTCCAGCGGTGGTTACCCGAAAGATATCAATTTCATTCAGGCCCATAAATCATTGCATCATGCTGCTTCATTTGTGAAAGACGGTGGTATATTAATCATGCTATCAGAGTGTATTGATGGTGTTGGATCGGATTATTTCATGCAATACCTGGAAATGGAAAACTTTGAAAAAACATTTGAATTGCTAAGTGAAAACTATGAAGGAAATGGTGGTACGGCGCTTTCTATGATGGCTAAAACAAAAAGAATAAAAATTTATTTACTCACCTCACTCAATGAACAGAAATGTAAAATCCTGAATGTTCATAAGATCTCCGAAAAGGATATGCAACAGATTATTAACGACCATTCAGGGACATTATCTTTTATTAAAAATGCGAGTTTGCTGGTGAAATAGTATTTCATTTCCGTAACCAGTATTAGCTGTGTTGCTTAATCGTTATTGGTTGAACACAGGTTCGATCGCGTTTTTATCAAGTTTTTTCCAGAGCTTAAGAGACTCCTGCCACAACCTGGCACCTTCGCTCTCATCATATACTTTTTTATCCATCCTTTTTGGGATAAACATATGCATATACTCATTGGTCCTGTTGAGGAAGTCATTTGAACAAGCCATATATATTACAGGTTGTGCTGCTTTCTTCGGAGATCTGAAGATGATAGAAAATATTGCACGAAGTGCTATCCGAATCAGAAAAGGTGTCTCCCGTATGATATTAGAGTTTACAGGTCCTGGACAGATTGCGTTCACCTGCACATTCGTTTTATCTTTGTTTATCCTCCTGGATAACTCGGTAGCAAAAGTATTTAATACCAGTTTAAAGTAACTATAGTTAGATATCGCCTTGGAAACACCATATGTAAAATATCTTCCAAACTCATTGTAATCTATTGCTGACGAGCCCCGGTGGGAATCGGATGAAATGAATATGATCCTTGGCTGTTTTTCAGTATCCGGATGAATAAGTTCCCTTTTTAGCAAGAGATTTACAAGGATGAAGTTGGAAAAATAATTTACCAGGAACAATTCATCCTGTCCCGATTCTGTTTTACGTGACCTGGGAGCGGCAGAAGCAGCGTTCAGGATCGTAACATCAGGATTTATATTGTCTTTTTGCAGTTTGTCGACAAAATCATGAATGATATTGATCTTACTCAGATCAAGATAACGCATTTCAATACTCTCTGAACCGCTGAGTTCTTTAACCTTCTCACCTGCTTCAGGGATCTGTCTCCGGCATGCCATGATCACTCTGGCACCCCTTTTAGCTGACTCTATGGCCAAAGCAAAACCCAAACCCGAGTTGGCTCCCGTTATCAGGACAGTTTTTCCGTCAAAGCCATCGGTATACGTTGCGCACGGCGAGCTTCAAACGCTTTCCACATTTATGGAAATATGTAGTAGTGTGTAAAAAAAAATTTATGTTTGCACTACTTCAAAACTACTTCAATGAAAAATATTAGTACAGCCCAATTAGCAAGAATTTTGGGCGTAGAAGCAAAGCAAATTTATACCTACCACAAAAGAGGTAAGATCGTTATAACTAAAGAAGGCTTTACAACCCTTATCGATGTTAACGACCCAGTAAACGAAAATTTTATAATGCAGCAAACAAACAAAAAGGGAAATGTCGTAATGGTGAAAGATATCGTTCCTGATAAAATTTTTGTAAAGAAAAAACGTAATAAGAGTGTAACGAAAGTTAATGATCAAGAAAGGAAGAAGAGACGAAAACAGAAAACAGTGATTCAGCCTGTCACGGAATATGATATTTATCGAACGGAAAAGTTAAAGCTTGATGTGGAGATTACTCAATTAAAACTCGATCAAATGGCCGGAAAAATGGTTCCACTGGATCAGGCTCAAATAGTTTTCAGTACGCACTTCGCTAATGTCTCCGCGGAGTTTTATAACGCCGTTGATAATTACACGGTGATAGTAGTTGAGAAGCTTAGAGGATCAAGGAAGTATTTGTCTGAATTTCGATCCAAATTAAAAGCAATGGTGAAAGATATCGTTCCTGATAAAATTTTT
>DAOUOU010000192.1 GCA_030626465.1 Bacteroidales bacterium | reverse complement strand
TCAGACATAACCCAGCTTAATCGTATTTACTCCCTGGAAATCGAAAATTGGCAGACTGCTAACATGCAAAACAACATCGCCATCAGCAATTAGTTTTTTATGTTTAAGAGTACGGATTGAAAAATCGATTGCCTCAGCCGCGTCATTATCTGGATCAATGTAGAAAGCTCTTACACCCCATACAATAGACATTTGACGGATAAGTTTCAGATCTGAGGTAAATGCATATATTTGTGCTTTTGGTCTGTTACTGGCAAGAAGGAATGCAGTTTGAGCAATAGCAACAAAAGCTACTATGGCTTTAGCTCCCGACTGATCAGCCATTTTCGATGCATTGTAACATACCGAATCAGGAATATATGTGGGCGAGTTAATATCGGGTAAATGTTCATGGTTCAGAACAAACTCAGTACCTTCTGCAAAATCAATTATTTTCTGCATATTTTTTATTGACTCCACAGGGTAACTTCCAATCGAAGTTTCACCGCTTAACATAACAGTATCTGCAGAATCAAACACCGCATTGGCTACATCATTAGCCTCTGCCCGGGTGGGTCTGAAATTCGTTATCATGCTCTCCAGCATCTGTGTAGCGATGATAACAGGTGTAAATTTTTGAATGCATTTCTGTACAATTTGTTTCTGAATATAGGGTACTTTATCAAACGATACCTCAACACCCAAATCACCTCTCGCCACCATTATTGCATCTGACTTGTCAATTATCTCATTAATATCTTCGAGGGCTTCCGGCTTTTCAATCTTTGCAAGTACCATCGCTTTCTTTTTTCTCTTGTGAACAATGTTTTTTAAGTTTATTATATCATTTGCACAACGAACAAAAGACAGAGCTATCCAGTCAAGATCATGATCAAGAATGAAGTGTATATCCTTAATATCTTTTTCAGTTAAACTGGGTACCGAGATCTTCGTATCGGGAAGATTAACTCCTTTCCTGGAATAAAGTAAACCACCATGGATTGTTTTTACAATGATCTCTGATCTGGAATCTGTCGTTTCAACTTTAAACTTTAACTTTCCATCATCCATCAGAATTGTGTCGCCCGGTTTTATATCCTTTGGTAAATCATCATAGTTGATATGTATTTTCTCCCGGGTACCTTTTATTTCTTTGCTTGTAATAACTAATTTTTCATCTTTTTCTATTATAATCCCTTCCTGCTCCAATTCTCCTATTCTGATTTTAGGACCTTGCAAGTCTGCAAGAATTGCAATATGTGTCCCCAGTTCCTCATTTAGTTTTCTTATTTGCTGAATGACCTGTTCATGTTGTTCATAATTTCCATGGGAAAAATTCAAACGGCACATATCAATACCGGAATATACCAGTTCACGCAGTTTTTCTTCCGAGGAACTTGCAGGTCCAATAGTAGCAATGATCTTTGTTTTTGAAGTATCATGAATATTCATAAATGTAGTGTTTGAATAGTATGCATGTGCAACAAGGAATTCTTATCACTCAATAATTATTTTGCAGACTTCAACAAATTGCTCACCTTTGCGTTTCTTAGGAATCTGCCTTATCGTTCTGCCCTTAATTAAAAGAACAGGAATTATCCTAATATTTGCATGAAATTAGTACATGTTAAATTAACAGACATGAAGAAGACCTGAAATTTCAGAAAAGCCAATGAGAATAACAACAGAACTTTTCAATAACTAACACTGAGTGAAAGATTTAACCGAAGGACATGTTGGTGGAAATATTCTGAAATTTGCAGCTCCTATGCTTGTGGGTAATATTTTCCAGCAGACCTATAACATAGTTGATAGCATTATCGTTGGTCAGGTTCTTGGAAAAGAAGCTCTTGCTGCTGTAGGTGCCTCATTCCCAATAATATTTGCCTTGATTTCATTTGTTATTGGAATTGCATCCGGTGGTACTATCGTAGTTTCTCAATATTTTGGTGCAAAGGATTACAAGAGGGTAAGACGTGCTATCGACACCCTGTATATTTTTATTTTCTTTGCGTCGATTGTTATTATGACGATAGGTATTTCATTTAGTGATGAAATCTTCAGACTTACAAAACTTCCTTCCGAAGTAATTCCACAAGCCACTGCATATCTCAATACCTTTCTTTTGGGCACGGTATTGCTTTTTGGCTTTAATGGAACATGCGCAATCCTCAGGGGGTTAGGTGATTCAATAACTCCACTGGTATTCCTGATTATTGCTTCCATCTCTAATATCGGTTTTGACATACTCTTTGTGAAATATTTAGGATTGGGGATTAAGGGTGCCGCATGGGCCACTATTTTGTCTCACGGAGGAGCTTTTATCACAGCAGTTATGTACCTCAATAAAACACATAAAATTGTGCAATTGAAGTTGAGAGAATTGGTGTTTGACTGGGATATTTTTTGGAAAAGTGTGAGAATTGGTGTCCCATCTGGTTTCCAGCAAACTTTTGTTTCCTTTGGCATGATTGCACTGTTTCGTATTGTGAATAGTTTTGGTACAAATGTGGTGGCTGCCTATTCGGTAGCAGGTCGTATAGACAATCTTGCCATGCTGCCAGCTATGACTTTCGGTCAGGCATTATCTACCTTTGTTGGTCAAAACATGGGTGCAAACAAACCTTCTCGTGTCAGATCAGGATTATTGGCTACCCTTGGCATGTCCTCACTATTTTCTATAACAATAACCACAATTGTTATATTATCGCGTTTTCCTTTAATGAAGTTGTTCACAAAAGATATTGATGTGATTGGAACAGGTGTTGAATATCTTGTTATTGTGAGTTCTTCCTATATTGTTTTCAGTACCATGTTTTCAATTAATGGGGTATTAAGAGGAGCCGGAGATACAATTATCCCAATGTTTATTACATTATTTTCCTTATGGGTAATCAGAATTCCAATTGCCTATTTTCTATCTGATCGATATGGAGAGGTTGGTGTCTGGTGGGCAGTTCCCATTGCCTGGTTTGTAGGAGCCTTGTTTTCCTTTTTTTATTATCTTACCGGGAACTGGAAAAAGAAAGTCATAGTAAAACATAACGACAAAAAGTTTAATGACAGAGTATAGTCAATTAAATATTATCTTCGTAACTTAAATAAAATACAGTATTGTCATTATGATGCGATCGATGACAGGTTTTGGAAAAACAAGCTGTGAACTTCCGGACAAAGTGGTATCCATTGAGATTAAAGTACTAAACAGCAAACAGTTAGATGTTTATACACGCCTGCCAAATATCTACAAAGTAAAAGATTTGGATATTAGAAATTTGCTTGCACAGCAATTGCAAAGAGGTAAAATCGAATGTATTATCACTTATGAGGAAACAGATGTTGCATGTACCTCAAGGATAAACGTCCCTTTGGTCAAGGACTATTATTACCAGCTTGAAGAATTGATCAGAGAATTAAAGATAAAGAATAACGATGCCATCTTACAAACCATCATGAGATTCCCTGATGCGTTAAAGATAGATAAAGAAGAACTTGATGAAAATGAGTGGAAGGCAGTTGAGCATAAAATAAATGATGCTTTATCAGCAATCGATAATTTCAGGAAGCAGGAAGGCAAAGCATTACAAAAAGATACTACGGGTAGAATCAATGCCATATTAGATCGTCTGAAAGAAATAGCTCCCTTTGAATCAGAACGTATCTCTCAGATCCGTGAAAAAATTGGATCGAGCATCACAGAGGTATTTGACAAAGATAAAGTAGATCAAAACCGTTTCGAACAGGAACTTATTTATTACCTGGAGAAAATTGATATCAATGAAGAAAAAGTACGCCTTGAAAATCATTGTAATTATTTCTTCGAAGTATTGAATGAAAAGAACCCTGTTGGAAAAAAGCTTGGTTTTATTACACAGGAGATAGGAAGAGAAATAAATACATTAGGTTCAAAGGCAAATCATTCTGAGATACAAAGAATTGTAGTACAGATGAAAAATGAACTTGAAAAGATAAAAGAACAGTTAATGAATGTGTTGTAAATAAAAATATATGGCGGGAAAACTTGTTATACTATCAGGACCTTCAGGCACAGGAAAATCAACTATAGCAAAGCAACTGTTAAAGAATGAAAAATTTAACCTTTCTTTTTCTATCTCTGTCTGCACCCGAAAAAAACGAGAAGGCGAGATTGAAGGTAAAGATTATTACTTTTTGACCATTGATAAATTCAAATCAAAAATTGAAGACAACGAATTTCTGGAATGGGAGGAGGTCTATCCAACATGTTATTACGGCACATTAAAGATTGAAGTTGAAAGAATTAAAAGCATGGGTAAAAATGTAATCTTTGATGTTGATGTAAACGGGGCGCTAAGCATTAAGAGGAGCTATAAAGAAGATGCTGTAACCATATTCATAAAACCACCATCAATTGAAGCCCTGGAAGAAAGACTTCAGAACAGAAGTACAGAGACAGATGATAATCTTGCCAAGCGATTGCGCAAAGCAAATATGGAAATGGCTTACGCCCGTAAGTTTGATCATATTGTTATAAACGAGAATCTGGAAAATGCTGTCAAAGAAGCTGAAGAAATAGTCGAAAAGTTTATACCCTGATGTAATCATTAAAAATCGCATTAAGTTGCTATTGCAGTTATTGCTTTTAATAAAGGACTAATAAAATTTTCATGAAAACCGGTCTTTTTTTTGGCTCCTTCAACCCGATTCATATTGGCCATATGGCTCTTGCCAACTATTTTGTCGAATATACCAGTCTTGAACAAGTCTGGTTCGTTGTCAGCCCGCACAATCCCTTGAAAAATAAAGAATCTCTTCTGAATGACCAACTTCGGTTAGATATGGTGGCGCTTGCCATAGGTAATGACGAACGCTTCAGTATATGTGATATAGAATTCAGAATGCCTAAACCATCTTACACAATCGATACACTTACTTATCTTTCTGAGAAACATCGCAGAAGAGAATTTATTCTCCTGATGGGTTCCGACGGACTCTCAACCTTTCATAAATGGAAAAATCAC
>DAOUOU010000150.1 GCA_030626465.1 Bacteroidales bacterium | reverse complement strand
GCAAATATCAATGACCTTAAAAATGCTTCGTTTCACATTGTAGCCGTGCCTACTCCTATAGATAAAAACAATCTCCCCGATCTAACCTACCTGCACTCTGCATCAGAAATGGTTGGTCAGATCATAAAAAAAGGCGATTATGTGGTTTTTGAGTCGACTGTTTTTCCGGGTGCCACCGAAGAGGTCTGCATACCGGTTGTTGAGAAGATTTCAGGATTAAGCTATAAAAAAGACTTTAAAGCAGGTTATTCTCCCGAGCGAATAAATCCGGGTGATAAAGTACATTCTCTTACCAATGTGGTGAAAATTACTTCAGGCTGCGATGAGGAATCGGCGAAAGAAATTACCGATGTCTATGAGCACATTATTAAAGCAGGTATACACCGCGCTTCCTCGATAAAAGTTGCCGAGGCAGCTAAGATCATCGAGAATACGCAGCGTGATCTGAATATTGCGCTGATGAATGAACTGTCTATAATCTTTCATAAGATGAACATCAATACCTATGATGTATTGAAAGCAGCCGGTACAAAATGGAATTTTCTGAACTTTTATCCGGGTCTTGTTGGCGGACACTGCATTGGTGTTGATCCTTATTACCTGACATTCAAAGCCAATGAACTGGGACATTATGCCCAGGTTATTACAGCCGGAAGATCGGTCAATGATGGCATGAGCAAGTTTATTACAACCAAACTGGTAAAAGGCATAATTATATCGGGGAAAAATGTCCTTAACTCGCGCATACTTGTAATGGGAATAACCTTTAAAGAGAATGTCAGCGATATTCGCAATTCAAAGGTTGCTGATGTTATTTACGAGCTGCAATCGTATGGAATAAGGCTTGAAGTTGTTGACTCATTTGCTGATGATGAAGAAGTTAAGCATGAATATGGCATTAAAATGTCAAAAGAAATTTCCGGACACTATGATGCAATTATTCTTGCTGTCGCTCACAAACCATACACTGAACTGGATAAAGATTTTTTCCGGAATCATCTTAATAAGGGGGGAATACTATTCGATGTAAAGGGTTTATACAAAGACCTTTCAAATCATTTAACATACATGAGCCTTTAGGTTAAAAAAATAACTTACTCAAATTTCAACACACTCTGATCAAGGAAACCGGAGCATTCCTCACAGAACTGTAATTTAAGTACTGTTTATTTATAAATTTGCATCTGTGATCATTGAATCGAATCATCATATTATGAAACGAACATGAAAATTTTTTTGCAAATTTTTCATGATAAAAAATTTTAAACGTATGAAAAACTTTGCTATTATAGGTGTTGGAGGACATATAGCAATTCGGCACTTACGGGCTATTAAAGAAACGGGCCATACCCTTGTAGCCTCACTTGACATAAGCGACAGTGTTGGAATCATTGATAGTTTTTTCCCGGAAAGTAATTTTTTTGTTGAATTTGAACGGTTTGACAGGCATATAGATAAGTTAAGGCGCAGCGGCACACAGGTAGATTATGTCAGCATTTGTTCCCCGAACTATTTGCACGATTCACATATACGTTTTGCCCTGCGCTCCGGAGCAAATGCTATATGCGAAAAACCAATAGTTCTGAACCCGTGGAATGTTGATGCCTTAAATGAAATAGAAAAAGAATCCGGGAAATGCATTTGTAATATTTTTCAACTGAGGTTGCATCCGGTAATAATTGAACTAAAGAAGCAGATAGAAAACGGCCCGAAAGACAAAATTTACACTATTGAACTTACCTATATCACCAGTCGTGGCAAATGGTATCAAATTTCATGGAAAGGAGATGTTCACAAATCAGGAGGCATTGCTACCAACATCGGCGTACACTTTTTTGATATGCTGATCTGGGTCTTTGGCGGGGTTAAGCAAAATATTGTTCATTTGCTGGAGGAAAACAAAGCTTCGGGTTACCTTGAACTGGAAAGAGCAAGAATAAAGTGGTATTTAAGTCTTGATTATAATGACATTCCTGCAAATGTTAAGGGAACAGGGGCTAGAACCTACCGATCCATCACACTTGATGAAAGAGAAATTGAATTTAGCGGAGGATTTGCCGATTTGCATACAGAAAGCTATAAGAGGATATTGGAAGGGAATCATTTTTCGTTGCTTGAAGCCAGGCCAGCTATCGAAACCGTCTATACCATTCGAAATGCAACTCCTATTGGTTTAAAGGGAGAATATCATCCGATGTGTTCAAAAACAATTAACAATACATAATAACTACCCTATGACAAGCAAAAAAGTAGCACTTATCACCGGAATAACAGGTCAGGATGGCGCTTACCTGGCTGAATTCCTTTTAAAAAAGGGATACATAGTACATGGTACAAAGCGAAGAAGTTCATTGTTCAACACGGAACGTATAGATCATCTCTATTTGGACCCTCATGTGGAAGGAGCAAATTTTCGTCTGCATTATGCTGACCTGACAGATTCGACAAATCTGATACGGATCATTCAGGAAGTACAGCCCGATGAAATTTATAACCTGGCTGCCATGAGTCATGTTCGCGTTAGCTTTGAAACTCCCGAATATACGGGCAATACAGATGGTATTGGAACACTCAGACTGCTTGATGCAATAAGAATATTGGGATTGACAGAAAAGACAAAGTTTTATCAGGCCTCGACCAGTGAACTATACGGGAAAGTACAGGAAGTACCTCAAAATGAAAACACGCCTTTTTATCCCCGTAGTCCTTATGGTGTGGCAAAATTGTACGCTTACTGGATCACTGTGAATTATCGCGAAGCATATAACATGTTTGCCTGTAACGGTATTTTATTCAATCACGAATCTCCTATCAGAGGGGAAACTTTTGTTACAAGAAAAATTACCAGGGCTGTTGCCAGAATAGCACTGGGACTTCAGGATAAGTTTTATCTGGGAAATCTTTCGGCAAAGCGAGACTGGGGACATGCCAAGGATTATATCAAAGCAATGTATCTTATGTTGCAGCAGGATGAACCTGAAGATTATGTAATTGCTACGGGTATTACCACTGAAATACGTGAATTTGTTAAAATGGCCTTTGGTGAAGTAGGCATCGAACTTGATTTTAAAGGTGGCGGAGCGGATGAAAAGGTTTACATAAAAACCTGTAATGATTCACGTTACCAGATAGAGAAAGGGAAAGAAGTATTGGCAATCGATCCGCGTTATTTCAGGCCAACAGAAGTGGATCTTTTAATTGGAGATCCTACCAAAGCTAAAACAAAATTAGGATGGGAGATCGAATACGATTTACAGGCTCTTATAAAAGATATGGTTTCTTCCGATCTGAAACTGATGAAAAAAGAACAATATCTGCGTCAGGGAGGGTATAAGATTTTGAATTATTTTGAGTAAAAGTACTTAAAGTACTTAAAGTGCACTTATTACTAATTACTAACAAATAATTTAATCCTTAATTTATTATGGATAAGAATAGCAAAATATATATTGCAGGACACCTGGGACTTGTAGGAAGTGCGCTTGTAAGGAATTTGAAAAAAAAGGGATACAACAACATTATTGGGAAAAGTATTGAAGAGCTTGATCTGTCTGATTTTAATGCCCTTGATAAGTACTTAGGAAAAGAACAGCCGGATTATGTATTTCTTGCCGCAGCAAAGGTTGGCGGAATAGTGGCCAATAATATCTATCGTGCCCAGTTTATTTTTGAAAACTTACAGATTCAGAACAATATAGTCCACCATTGTTATAAACACGGAGTTAAAAAACTGCTTTTCCTGGGCAGCAGTTGCATCTACCCGAAAGAATGTATGCAGCCGATAAAGGAAGAATATTTGCTGACTGATTTTCTGGAATACACAAACGAACCTTACGCAATTGCCAAGATCGCAGGCATTAAATTATGTGAAAGTTATAACCTTCAGTACAAGACGAATTTTATTTCGGTAATGCCAACGAACCTTTATGGGCCAAATGATAATTATGACCTCGAAAAATCTCATGTTCTGCCTGCGCTTGTTCGTAAAATGCATCTTGGTAAATGTTTGTTTAACAACGATTGGGAAGCAATAAGAAAAGATTTCGATCGTAAGCCTGTGGGAGGTATAAACGGAAAAGCAGGAGAGAAAGATATTCTGGAAAAACTGAATACCTATGGCATTGTCAGCAGCAATGGGTCTGTAAGTGTTACCTTATGGGGGACAGGATCGCCAATGAGAGAATTTCTTCATTCCGATGATATGGCCGATGCCTGTGTTTTTGTAATGGAAAATATTGATTTTAAAGACCTGGTCAATTATAGAAAAAAGGAATTGGGAAATATTGCGTTAAAGGAGATCAGAAATACGCATATAAATATTGGAACAGGTAAAGATCTTACTATAAAAGAGCTGGCTGAAAAGGTGAAAAAAATCACAGGGTTTGATGGTGAATTGAAGTGGGATACATCCAAACCTGACGGAACAATGCGCAAGCTGCTAAATGTGGACAAACTTCATAGTCTGGGATGGAAAGAAAGCATTCAGCTTGATGAGGGTATCGAAAGAATTTATAAGGATTATTGGCAGGATGCATTCTCCAAACCGGGGCTACCCAAATCTCCGGTTGAATAGGCAGATGTACTTTCACACCAGTTCGTTCCCAGCCGGGCATTGTTCACATCCGATATTGAGGGATCTAATTGAATAGAAATACCATTTAACGAAGTATTAAAATCCGGATCACCATAATCTACCATGCAAATAACTGAACCATCGGTTCCATTGGTCCCATAGGTGTTGATATATATCTCATCACCACTGTTCAGGAGTGCTATATTAGAATATACATAGTCTACTTCAGAAGCCGCAGTTGACGAACGACCCAGAAGGACAATCTCCCCCGGAAACAATGGCAGGTCATCTGAAATAACGTGAATATTATTATTTGAACCCCTGCGAATAACAAGATCCATCAGATTAATTGTTTCTTCCGAGACGTTTTTTAATTCAAAATATTCACCATCCGTATCCGATAAAGCTAAGGGATTATACATTATTTCCGTAATCAGAAGTTCTCCCGACATTTCAGCTTCCTCATCACTTATTGTTATGATTTCCGTATCGTATGTTTCATCAACATTCAGGTTTATAATGGCAGTGCCACTGGTGAGAGAAGCATCGATATGAATCTCATAATGTTTTCCGGGTTCTGCACTGCCTATATCACCTGATAGATTTTTTGATTGTATATTTCCCTGACCATCTGTGAAATAAAGATTCGACTCAATGTGAAGAGGGCCAGCATTGAAAAATCCGGCTCTTAGCTCATCACTTCCAAAAACTAGCGACCCTGCCGTATTTGAAACAGCAGTTGAATAATCGGAAAAATCCTGAATAACGTTTTGTGAATATATTACAGTTACCATAACATTTGCCAGAGTGCATGTTATTGTAACGGAAGTTGTTTCTCCGGCAACAATTGTAAAGATCTCCGAACTTCCCGAATAATAAGGATTATCAAATTCTGCAGGTAAATTATTATTTGAGTGGGATACGATATAGTAATCCCCCCCGGGCAATTCAACAAGATCAGGTATGTCGGCTACACGATCGTACTGCTCAACAATCTCATCCTGCAGGTTGTAAATGATCACCATGAATTCGTTCAGATCTGCTGCCTTTAAGTTGTTATAGATATCGGAAGTGGCGACGGATACACCAACAGTGATATCAAGCTTTCCTGATAACTGATTATTTGTCCTCTCTTTTTTTGAGCAGGATACAAAAATCATCAAAACAAGTGCAATCAGCACTTTGCTGTAAAAATAAATAGTAATATGTTTCATATGTTTATAATTGATTTTAATTGTCATATGGAATCGCATGAAAAAATAATCATTCCCTTGTGTGTCAATTAAATAATTATTTTTAACATGCTTGTTTCATATTAGTATAGATTGATTAAAGATTACAATTAACGAGTTTGAAAAAGACCAGCAAGATATTTTAAAAAAACATTCTTATCAATTGTTTAAAATGAAATTCCCTAATATATAATCATTATAAATAAAAAACTTGTTGTTTGTTGGCTTATTTATTCGAAGTACATGCAGATGTATTGTTGTTAAAAAGATCATTTTATCTTTTGATTACTTTCTAATGATAGATTTCAGATTAATTTTGCAAAAATATTAATGCAGATGCACATGACTTCCAGAAGAACAAAAATAAAAGAACTCATTTCGAAGGGCGAACTAAACAGCAGGGTTTTTATCAATGGCTGGGTACGTACTTTCCGCAGCAACAGGTTCATTCAGATTAATGATGGTTCAACAATTGACAATATCCAGGGAGTAGTTGATTTTGAGAATTTTGATGAAAAGGAGCTGCGAAGAATTACAACGGGAGCATGTATTGCCATCGAAGGAATACTCACAGAATCGATGGGGAAGGGGCAGAATGTAGAAATACAGGTTGAATCTTTTGAAATTTTAGGAGACAGCTCTCCGGATGAATATCCGTTACAACCTAAAAAGCATAGCATGGAGTTCCTGCGTACCATTGCTCATCTTCGTCCGAGGACCAATACTTTTGGAGCTGTTCTGAGAGTGAGGCATGCACTGGCATTTGCAGCTCACAACTATTTCAACGACAAAGGTTTTATTTGTCTTCATACTCCTATCATTACCGGTTCAGATTGCGAGGGAGCAGGAGAGATGTTTCGGGTAACTACACTTGATCCGGTAAAACCTCCTGTTACTAAAGAGGGTAAAGCAGACTACTCGGAGGATTTCTTCGGCAGAGAGACAAATTTGACTGTCTCGGGACAACTTGAAGGAGAGCTTGGGGCCATGGCCCTGTCAGATATTTACACTTTTGGCCCTACTTTCAGGGCAGAAAATTCGAATACTCCCAGACACCTGGCGGAATTCTGGATGATTGAACCGGAAATGGCATTTTATGATCTG
>DAOUOU010000195.1 GCA_030626465.1 Bacteroidales bacterium | reverse complement strand
GGTGTGGCAATTAATAATATTAACAATGTTACGATTCCACCAATGATCAAAAGAAAGCCCTGAATAACGTCGAGCCAGATTACCGCTTCCATGCCACCGAGAAGCGTTATAAACAGAACAAGCAAACCAATAATCCAAATCATTTGCGTGGTATTAAAGCCAGTCATTTTTGAAAATGCCAATGCAATCAGGAAAAAAACAGTTCCCATTTTTGAAAAGTGAGCAAGAAAGAAACCGAGTGAGCTGTATAGACGGGCCAAAAAGCCAAAACGCTGCTCAAAATACTCATAAGCACTCAACTTAATTACATTCCGATACAGGGGTACAACAAAACCTATAAAAAATACAAGGGTTATCGGAACCATCAAACCTTGTACAAGTAATACCCAGTTTGAAGAATATCCTTCACCCGGATATGCCAGGAAGGTTATGCTGGAAATCAATGTTGCCAGAATAGACATCCCGACAGCCCATGCGGGAAGAGTACCTCCGGCTTTAAAGAAGTTATTGATACTAGTTTGTTTTCCCGAATATTTGAGACTAACAAGTATGGGAATGAACAGCGAGATCCCAATCACTAAATAATCGACAATATGTAGTGAAGGATTATTCATGGATTTTTATATTTAAAAGGCTTTGTCTGTTGTTTTTGTCGATTTTTTCTTTCATCCAGACATTTTCCGGCCATTGATAACTTCCTGGTTTTGTTGTAAGACACAGATTCGGAATTTTATCCACTCTCATTCGAATCACACCTGTGTCGAGTTCCTGGATAGGAGTTAGTTTTTTAATATTCAACTGATCCAGAATTTCAGATGTTGTACTACCTCCCTCAATGAGAATTTCATTAAAACTTGTTCTTTCAAAAAGTTTTCTGACCAATTCGGTCATAATTTTTTTAACTCTGATTGAGATACCATTCTCCTTACTTTTTGTATGAATTGAGGAGACAATAACTTTTCCATGTTTTTGAATTCCCGTGATAACGTCTTCTACCCACTTGTCCAAAAGCACAGGATCATATTTCTTATTGTAATAGATTTCTTCGGGCATATTAGAGTGATAATGCCCATATTCAATCATTTTAGCCAGGGTTTCTTTATCTTTAGGATATGAACTGCCAAGAACGAATAACGCAGGATTACCAAAAGGTATTATTGTATTCTTTGATTGCTGTTTTGAACACCGCAAAGCAAGAAGGAGAGAATTAAAAAAACCGGATGCTCCGGCGAATAAGGTTTTCTCATCAAACTTTAATGCCCAATTAAGTAAATCGTCAGCATTTTCAACATCCCCTAAAATAATACCTTTGTCTGGTAAAGGGTCACTCGACTTTAAATTGATAATTGCCGAATCTGCAAAAGGTGACAATACCTTTATTACATCGTTGGTTTTTATAGGGTATTGTGAGTCGATTGAAAAGCGGGTCTTGTTTAGAGGAATATTGTCCACATAGTATTTTCCATCCTTAATTATTCTTTTTAATTCAGGATTTGCTGCAATAATAACAGAGCGATTTTTATCCATAATTTTCATCTGGGCAGTAAGTTCATCCAAAATATTACCGCGAAGCGCAGAATCAATCTTTTTATAAATAAACATCGGATTGAATTTTAATACCTGTTTGGTAATGTGAGTAATACATGCCGATGCTTCTTCTTTTGCCATAGATCTTGTATCAGTAGCAATTACCAGTAGATCAATATCTTTATTGTAAATAGGCTCTGTTTCAATGGCTACATTCAGATCATGTCTAAGTCCAATCCCTCCAATTTCAGCTGCTCCTGTAAAATCGTCAGCAATAACCACTATTTTCTTATTCTCGATCATTCACAAATATTTAATTTACAAGTTGTACGGCATATTGAATTGCTTGCAACAGAGCATCAGGACTAGCCACTCCTTTACCGGCAATTTCGAATGCCGTTCCATGGTCTACAGAAGTCCTGACAATGGGCAGACCAAGTGTTATATTTACTCCTCTCACACTTTTCATCCTCCTTTTTTTCTCATCCCAATCGAAACCAAGTAATTTAAATGGGATATGTCCCTGATCGTGGTACATCGCTACACAACCATCATATTTTCTGCCTTTTGCCATTGCAAAAAGCGTATCAGCCGGTATCGGGCCATCGACTATTATTCCCATTGTTTTTGCTTCTTCCACTGCTGGTCTTATCTCGTTGATATCTTCGGTTCCAAACAATCCACCGTCTCCCGAGTGCGGATTAAGGCCAGCAACACCTATCTTAGGATCTCTTATTCCAAGTTTTATCAATCCATCGTTTATCAGTTGAATAACTTCCAGTACCCTGTCCTTTTTCACCAGTTCACACGCCCGACGGAGAGAAACATGTGTAGTGACATGAATAACACGAATGTTTTCATCTACCAGCAACATGGCATATTTTTTTGTATTGGTATAATGAGCATATATTTCAGTATGACCAGAAAAGTGATGACCTGCCTGGTTCAGGGCTTTCTTATGGATGGGCCCGGTGACTGTTCCATCTACCTTTTTACACATAGCCAGTTCAATAGCAGTTCTGACAGCCTGAAAAGCAATATCGCCTGCAGGAACAGATATTTTCCCCGGTTCAATTACTTTTGCATGCAGAGTTTCCATCTCAAGAATATCTATTGTACCGGGCATGAATCTGGCTTCAGAAATATTTGAATTTGTATTCAGGTTAAGTTTCAGACCTGTGTATTTAAGAGCTGCCTGCATAGATGCTGTGTGTCCAATTAACAAGGGTTTGCATAGTTTGTAGATCGCCTTTCTTGCAAATGTCTTTGCTGCAATTTCCGGTCCGATACCGGCAGGATCGCCCATAGTTATAGCCAGCAATGGAATATGTCGTTTATTTTGTCTCATTCAGTCTATTACAGCTCTTGCAATAGTTCTTTTATTATTTTCTTCAGTTTCGTTTGTTCTGACTGTTTCATCTCATACATTGGAGGCATAACCTGAGGTTTGCACAAACCATATGCCGACATGATAACCTTCAGAGCAGGAATAGACTCACTTAAGCTACGCCCTTCCTGATATATATCTGTAATTGCATCCGTTATTTTCTGGTATTTATCGGCTTCTTCCATTCTTCCTTCGATAGCTGTTTCAAAGAGTTTCTTATACAATTCAGGAGTAAGGTTTCCTGTGCTGGGCACAATTCCGTCGCAACCTTTGCTCAAGGCATAAACCGATTGAGCTGTCCATCCCAACAAATAGACAAAATCAGAACGTTTTCTCCATAAATCAATGCAACTGTTAATCCTTTCCATTCCTCTCTCGGAATCTTTGATACCTGCAATATTCGGGTGATAGCTAAGTTTCTCAACTACTTCAACCGGAATTGAACTCCCTACGGACTGGGGATTGTTGTATAGTATTAGAGGACAATTTAGCTTGCCTGCCAGAGATGTAAAATAACGAATCATGTTATCCGGTGATATTGGATAATAGAAGGGCAGATGAGCAACTACAGCATCTACACCTAAATCAGCATACTGGTTGCCATTATCAGATGACTCCTGAAGACAGTTCCCTGATATACCTGCGTATATTTTCACTTTTCCCCTGTTCTCCTTAACAACTGTTTTAACAAGGACCGTTTTCTGTTTATCAGGTATGGATGGAGATTCACCTGTTGTCCCAAGCAAAAAAGTTGAAATATTATTTTTTGTAAACGTTTTCATAATTAGAGCAACAGAATACCGGTCAATTGACAGATCAGCACTCATTGGTGTAATCATTGGGACTATAACTCCGCTATGTGTTTTCCTTTTCCTGTTCATTATTGCCTATAATGCTTTCTGATAAATATTTACTGCGTCTTGCAGACTTACTTCTCTTATATTGTTCCTTAGTAAACGTTGAACCTTCATCGCTGATTTTGCCATTTTTTCTATTGAATTCTCATTCACCCCAATGTCCTTCAAATGCTGAGGTACCTGGCATTCTATCATCAGGTTCCTGATTTGTTTCAGTGCCAGTTTGGCCGCTTCCCGATTTGAACCGCTATTTTTTATTCCCATAGCCTGTGCTATTTTGGCATACCTTTCCTCAGCTGCCTTCATATTAAATTCGATAACGTAAGGCAGGAGCAAGGCGTTTGAAAGGCCATGTGCAATTTTATAGTCGCTGCCCAGAGGGTATGCCAGAGCGTGTACAGCTGCTGTATTTACCGGACCCAGACACATGCCGCCATATAAACTTCCCAGTGCCAAATTTGATCTGGCTTCCTGGTCACCTCCATTATCATACGCCCTTTTCAGGTTATTACTGATTAGAGAAATTCCTTCGAGCGCCATAGTATCGGTAAAGGGATGGGCAAATTTATTGGTATATGCCTCAATGCAATGTGTTATTGCATCTATCCCTGTGTAGCTTGTTATATCAGGCGGAAGTCTGTGTGTCAGATCCGGGTCGATATAAGCTGTATCAGGTACCAGGAAAGGACTTATTATACCCATTTTTTCCTGGTTATATTCATCAAGTAAAATAGCATTTGGTGATACTTCACTTCCAGTTCCTGATGTTGTTGGCATACAGACAAGGTGAGTTTGTCGCTCGGTCAATAAACCAATTCCTGTATAATCTTTTACAGGCATTCTGAAATGTATAAATACAGCAATTAGTTTTGCCAAATCCATAACACTACCGCCACCTATACCAACAACACTGTCTGGATTGAATTCTCGTGCATGAGTAATGATTCTTTCAAAGTCCGAAAAAGTAGGTTCTGCACAAATACTCACATCAGTTATTACTTCAATACCACCCATTTTTAGCGCTTCAATCTGAGGT
>DAOUOU010000201.1 GCA_030626465.1 Bacteroidales bacterium | reverse complement strand
ATTTTCAATATGTGACTTTGCTTCTTCAACTGTTGCAACGTGATAACCAAATGCATAAAATTTACTGCCCTTGTCTTTATGCTGGCCTTTACTTTCTTTACCAAAGGTCTTGTAACTATCCTTCATCATAGTCGCAAGTTATACCATATCAACCGAAAATCAAATGACCAATCAGAGTAATATCCTTATCAATTCAAAGCAGATAAAAAAGAACCGGAAAAGACAACAATCACTACCAAATGTATTGCTCATAAAAAAAGCAGGTCATCCGAACCTGCTTTATGCGTTGAATAACTACTAAAATTTTAATTTTTTCTCAATATCTTCAACCTGGCTCTTAAAATGTTTGTCTGTATCCATCAGGTTATTAACTGTTTTGCAGGCATGAAGGACTGTAGCATGATCTTTTCCGCCTATCTGGGCTCCAATGGTAGCCAATGAAGATTTAGTCAGGTTTTTACTAAAATACATGGCGACCTGTCGTGCCTGTACAATTTCTCGTTTTCTGGTTCTGGACTGAAGCATTTCAATGCCAATATCATAATAACTACACACAACCTTCTGTATATAATCGATTGATACTTCCCTCTTGGTATTCTTAATAAGCTTATCTATCATTTCCTTTGCAAGCTCGAGTGTAATTTCTTTCTTGTTAAGAGTTGATTGTGCCAGGAGAGAAATCAGAGCTCCTTCCAGTTCTCTTATATTATCAGTAATGTGTGTTGAAATGTATTCAATTACTTCATCCAGCATTTCTATTCCATCCTTGTAAGTTTTTTGCTTCAGAATTGCAATGCGTGTTTCAAAATCAGGAATTTGCAGATCAGCTGAAAGACCCCATTTGAATCGTGATAAAAGCCTTTGTTCCATGCCCTGTAGTTCAACGGGAGGTTTATCTGAGGTCAGTATTAACTGCTTACCAGACTGGTGCAAATGATTGAAAATATGAAAAAATGTATCCTGGGTTTTTTCTTTGCCGGCAAATTCATGAACATCATCAATGATAAGTACATCTATCATTTGATAAAAGTGCAGGAAATCATTCTTATTATTGTTTCGGATAGATTCAACAAACTGAGTTTGAAATTTATTTGCATTAACATATAGTACTGTCTTATCAGGAAATTTCTCTTTCACTTCAATACCAATTGCCTGTGCCAAATGTGTTTTCCCCAATCCGGAATCGCCATAGATTAATAAGGGATTGAATGCAGTTCCTCCGGGATTATTGGCCACTGCTATTCCGGCAGAACGAGCAAGCCTGTTACATTCTCCCTCAATAAAATTTGCAAATGAGTTCTCAGGATTCAGTCTTGGATCTATATTAAGCTTCTTTAATCCTGGAATAATAAACGGATTTTTAATTGTTTTTTCATCAGCATTCAATGGTACTGAAACAGGCCGATTCTTTATTTCGCGTTGATTATGTGCCGGAAGTTTAACTGTTAGCGGTTTGCTTTTTACTGCCGGGTTGTTATCCATAACCACACTATACTCAAGTTTTGCATCGTAACCAAGTTCTTTTCGCAAGGTTTTACTAATAATCTCAATGTATTTTTCTTCGAGATATTCATAGAAAAATGAACTAGGAACCTGGATTGTTAAAATGTTTTTCTCAAGTTTTAACGGCACTATTGGTTCGAACCATGTCCTAAAGCTTATGGATGGAACATTATCCTTGATTACTTTAAGACAATTGCTCCAAATTTCCCTATGCATTTTTTGTATAGTGTTTAGTTTTAGGTTATTATATTTTAAGGCTTTGTTAATTTTTCAAGTAGCAATTTTGTGAAAAAAAACATAAAAAAAAAATCGTTTTACTCTTGATTTTCTCAATATGATTCTATCGGTTTTATTATCAAATAATTAAAAATTAAAAAAAAATAAAAATTTCTTAACTTACTGTATATATGCAAGTTATAATAAATATTAATGTATATGGTTGTTAACTAAACATTTGGCCAGGGTTCATGCTAGAATACCAAAAACCAAAAAGACAACTTTCCAATTTCTTGCTTATCAACAAAAACTAATTTATTCATAATAGTATTTAAATATCATGAGTTGTTAATAACTTAACAAGCGTAAAATCGTCCTTCAAATTGAAAAATAAACTCTTTATCATTGGGAGCGCCGGAATTCCTGCCCGGTATGGTGGTTTTGAAACTTTCGCCGAGAATATTTCTAAAAATCTCATTAATAGTAACGATATTACAGTGTTCTGCGACAAGAGTTTTTATCAGAATAATGAGCAGTTCAAAACCTGGAATGATATCAATCGTTGCTTCATGCCGTTGCCGGCAAATGGTTTTTTTAGCCCATTCTACGACTTAATTTCACTTCTTCTGTCAATTAAAGTGGCTGACGTTATTCTAATTCTCGGCACAGGAATAGGAGTTTTTCTTCCTCTATTTTCATGCGTAAAGAAAATAAAGTTTATAGTGCATCTTGACGGTGTTGAATGGCAAAGGCCTAAATGGAATTTTATTGCAAAAAGGTATTTGAGGTTGGCTGCCAGATTATGCGTTTCTTTTGCTGATTATATCATGATCGATAATAGTGCTCTTATGCCTTTTATCCCGCTCAAACACCAAAATAAAATACTTCAGGTAAAATATGGAGGGGATCACCTGCCTGTAATAGCTAAGGATAAATCTGTACATGATAGACAATTTGCACTTGTAATAGCCAGAGCAGAATCTGAAAATAATTTACTTTTAATTGTTCGTGCTTTTGAAAAACTCAAGAACATTGATTTGATAATTGTTTCTGATTGGTGTAAGACAAAATATGGCAGAAGACTATTTAAAACTTTTGACAATCGAATGAATATAATATTTCGGGGATCGATTTTTAATAATCCTGAATTGCTTCAAAGATACAGAAAACAATGTCAATTTTATATTCATGGACATAGTGCCGGTGGTACAAATCCTTCTCTTGTGGAAGCAATGTATAGTGGTTGCCCCATATTAGCCTACGATACGGTTTATAACAGAGAAACAACGCAAAACCATGCATTTTACTTTAAAAACTCAAATGAATTGCTGAAGCAGATAAAATCATTACAATACGACGATTTATCTGTTTCTGTAAGGAAGATGCAGGATTATGCAAAAGAATTCTATACATGGAAAATTGTAATTAAAACGCTGAATACGATTTTATAGTTGTGCTGCAAAAACCGCTTGTAAAATTTAATGCAAATTCAAAAAGACCTTCCTTCTAAATGCTTAATTTTAGCCCATAAATAAAACAATCCTATGTATACAGCAGAACAATTTATCATTCCGCGACTGGGAAAATGCAAAATACCATCTCCTCTAAACCTCTCAAAAGATATAGGAGACGGAGTTTTTAATTATATACAGGACGATGAACGGATTGTCATGAAATCCAACATCAGCTATTACAAAAGTTGTATTGAACAAAATATTGAACCTGTCTCATTTGAAAAAGCAGGACCTAAAGAATATATTTACTTTGATCCTGCCAAAACCAAAGTTGCTATTGTAACATGCGGAGGATTATGTCCCGGATTAAATAATGTGATAAGAGGTTTGGTGATGCAGCTTTTTAATCGCTATGGTGTAACCAGAGTGATAGGTATTAAGTACGGATATGAAGGTTTCATTCCTAAATACAAACATGAGATTATCGATTTATCACCCGATTTGATAGAATACATTCATATGCATGGTGGCACCTATTTAGGTACTTCCAGGGGGCCACAGAATATTGGCGAGATAGTTGACGCACTTGAAAGAATGAATATTAATATATTGTTCACAATTGGAGGTGATGGTACTTTACGGGGAGCTCAGGCTATTGCGGATGAGATCTCCAGGCGGGGACTAAAAATTGCTGTTGCCGGAATACCCAAGACAATAGATAATGATATAAACCTGATAGAAAAGTCCTTTGGTTTTGAAACAGCATTTACCATGGCGACAGCTATTCTTCGGGGGGCACACAATGAAGCTAAGGGTGCGTACAACGGCATTTCTCTGGTTAAATTAATGGGACGGGATTCTGGTTTTATTGCAGCAAATGCTGCCCTGGCAGTACAGGAAGTAAATTTTGTACTGATACCGGAAGTTGAGTTTGGATTGCATGGACCAAAAGGATTTTTTGAAGTACTGCGTAACAGACTTGAAAGGAAACATCATGCTCTGGTTGTCGTTGCCGAAGGCGCAGGACAAAACCTTTTCGAAGATCATACTTCTGAGAAAGATGCATCAGGAAATATTAAATACAAAGATATTGGGCTTTACCTGCGCGATAGAATTAGGGAGGAATTCAGGAACCAGGAATTTCCTTTCAGCCTGAAATACATAGACCCGAGTTATATCATTCGCAGTTCGGCTGCCAATGCAAACGATAGCTTATTTTGTAATATACTGGCTCAACATGCAGTACATGCTGCCATGGCTGGCAGTACAGGATTCGTAGTGGGCTACTGGAATGCGCAATTTACTCTCATCCCTATCCCTATGGCAGTGACAAAAAGAAAACGAATATCAACCGAAGGTGAGTTATGGTCAAATGTTCTGGAAACAACCGGGCAACCAAAAAGATTATTTTCTT
>DAOUOU010000140.1 GCA_030626465.1 Bacteroidales bacterium | reverse complement strand
TTATTCACCTCATTTCATGAACCTGCCGATGAAGGTCTTAGGCTGCTTTACAGTTATGATGGCTATCACTGGACCGATTTGGATACCATCTTCTTAAAACCAGAAGTCGGAAATCAGAAAGTAATGCGTGATCCATCCATAATTCGGGGACCAGATAGTAGGTTTCATCTGGTCTGGACTTCTTCCTGGAGAGGTGATCTGGGTTTTGGATACTCTTCTTCCAGGGATCTGATCCAATGGTCAAAACAAAAATTTATTCCTGTAATGGCATTTGACAGTTCCACGGTGAATGTTTGGGCTCCGGAAGCGTTTTACGACGATGAAAAAAAACAATTTATTATTCTCTGGGCATCGACAATTCCTTTTAAGTTTGAAAAGGGAATTGAAGAAGAAAGGAACAATCACCGCATGTACTATACGATCACGAAAGACTTTTTAACTTTTTCAGAGACCAAACTCTTTCTCGATCCGGGCTTTAGCGTTATCGATGCCATAATAGTAAAAAGGAGTACAGACGATTATGTGTTGGTTATGAAAGATAATACCCGGCCAAATCGGAATTTAAAAGTAGCTTTTGCAGACAACCCTCTCGGACCCTATTCAAGCATATCCGATACACTGACGAAGAAACTAACAGAGGGACCAACAGTTCTGAAAACAGAGAATGAGTGTTTGATCTATTTTGACTCTTACGGAGATCATACCTATGGAGCACTGAGAACAAAAGATTTTATCAACTTTGAAAATATTACCAATGAAATTGATTTGCCGGAATCTCATAAGCACGGGACAATTTTCAAAGTTGGCATAAATGTTTTGGAGGGATTGATGAGATGAAAGAAGATAATAAAAGAGAATAGATCAAAATAAATTCAGTAGTTTAAACTAAAGAAAGCGGAATAATAAAAAGCTGGAAATGAACAACAGAAAATACCAGATAAAAACCTTTGTCATAGCCGTAGTTTTAACCTGGGCTTTGATCTTCTCTCATGCCCAGGACTCAGTTTTCTATTCCGGAAATACGCTTAGCAATATTGACTACCATCACGGGCAACTTCCCCTTGCTATGGGAGTGCATAACATACAGGTAATGAGAGCAAATCGTGAGCACCCGGATATGGCCGATGGTTTTGGCTGGACATACAATCATGCTCCCATGCTGGCCTACTGGAAAAATAATTTTTTCCTTGAATACCTCAGCGATTCTGTTGGAGAACATATTCCTCCCAGCCAGACTATGCTTGTACGTTCAGAAGATGGTTACAACTGGTCGAAACCTGTTGTTGTGTTTCCACCTTATAAAATACCGGATGGGACAACCAAAGAAGGACAAACGGGAGTGACCCGGAATTTATTTGCTATTATGCATCAGCGAATGGGTTTTTATATATCCGGTAATAACCGTCTGCTGGTTCTGGCCTATTATGGTATTTGCATGAACAAGCATGACAGTCCCAATGACGGAAAAGGCATTGGGAGAGTCGTCAGAGAGATATATGAAGATGGAAATTTTGGGCCAGTCTATTTCGTACGCTACAACAAAAACTGGAATTCAAAAAACACCGATTATCCCTTTTATGCAAAAAGCAAGGATAAAGGATTTATCAAAATTTGCCAGGAACTTCTTGCTGATCCGTTAATGATGCAACAATGGAATGAGGAAGCTGACAGAGATGATCCTTTGGTACCGGAGAAGGATGAATTCAAAGCATTTTGTTACTATCATTTACCCGATGGCAGGGTAACGGGACTCTGGAAACATGCTCTCTATTCGATCAGTACAGACGGAGGTAATTCCTGGCCGCAACCTCTTCCTGCTCCGGGCTTTGTGAATAAAAATGCGAAGATCTGGGGACAGAGAACAAAGGATAATTTATTTGCCGTTGTGTATAATCCTTCTGAGTACAGATGGCCTCTGGCAGTTTCTATGAGTGAAGATGGTCTGGAATATAAAAACATTCTGCTTGTAAACGGTGAAATTTCAACCATGCGTTACGGAGGACATTATAAATCATACGGTCCGCAATATGTAAGGGGTATTATTGAAGGAAACGGCTTTCCTCCTGATGGCAATATGTGGATAACCTACAGCATGAACAAGGAAGATATATGGGTTGCTAAAGTAGCAGTACCTATTGAAGAGAAAGCGTCAGAACATGTGGATGTAATTTTTGATGATTTGCCCGGGGAACAAGAACTGGATAAATGGAATACATATAGTTCCTTATGGGCTCCTGTGACGGTAAAGAAAGTCAATAACGAGAAATTACTTGTACTAAAAGACAAAGATCCTTGCGATTATGCTAAGGCAGAAAGAATATTCCCTGAAAGTAAAATTCTTACTGCCAGATTCACAATTGTTCCGAAACAGAATCATTTCGGAATGTTGCACATAGAATTTCAGGACAGGAACGGTACACCTGCTGTCAGATTAGTCTTTGATAGAGATAGCATGCTGAAGGTAAAGTCGGGTTACAGAATGAAAACTATTGCTTCCTATTATCCGGATACAGCGTATACTATTGAAGTTGATCTGAATGTAAACACCCGTTTATATGATGTGTATGTAAATGGGATTAAGGGATCCACACAGTTCTTTTTTGCTCCGGTTCATGCGCTGGAACGTATTGTATTCAGAACAGGCGAGGTTCGTCGCTTTCCCAATGCTGATACTCCGGCCTTCCAGGATTTTGACATACCAGATGCCGGTATCCCCGGAAAAGAAGCTATTTATTATATTAAATCTGTAACTACTGATTCGCAGTGATGATAAGTAAAATCCCATATTTGATAGCATTGATAATTTTGTTAACGGCCTGTACCGGAAATAGATCATCAGATACGGCCATACCTTACAATAAGGTTTTACATGCAGAGCAATTCAGGCACCATGTCGATTATTTCAATCGGATGGAAAATGAAAACATAGCACAGGCTATTCCAAATTCAGATGTATGGGAATGGATGAAAGCTAATGTTCCACTTTTTGAATGCCCACAGGATAATTTTGAAGAAATTTACTATTACCGCTGGTGGAGCTTACGCAAACATATCAGAAAAACCCCTATTGGTTATGTATTTACTGAATTTCTGGTGGAAAGACCTTATGCCGATAAATACAATATGATTGCATGTGCTATGGGGCATCATATCAATGAATCTCGCTGGTTGCATAATCCTGTGTACCTGAACGATTATATTCATGCCTGGTACAGGGGCAATAAAGGTAAACCAATGGATAAAATCCATCAGTTCAGTAACTGGACAGCTCATGCTCTCTATAATCGTTACCTTGTTGACGGGAATAAAGAGTATCTGCTTGAAATGCTGCCTGATTTGGAGAATGATTATTTGACCTGGGAAAATGAAAGAAAATTACCGAATGGATTATTCTGGCAGGAAGATGTTAAAGATGGAATGGAAGAATCGATAAGCGGAGGAAGAAAGGTCAGGAATATCAGGCCCACTATAAACAGTTATATGTATGGCAATGCCATTGCACTTTCTAAAATGGCCCAACTTTCCGGCGATTCGGAGAAGATCGCATTCTACCGGTCAAAGGCAGATACAATTAAATGGCTTGTGCAGGAAAAGATGTGGAATTCCCAAAGTAAGTTCTTCGAAACCATTTTAAGTAATGGTGATTTTGCGCTGGTACGGGAAGCTATCGGATATCTTCCCTGGTACGTAAATATGCCGGATGAGGGATTTGAAGATGCATGGAAACAAATTCTCGACCCACAGGGTTTTCTGGCACCTTTCGGAATGACAACAGCCGAACGCCGTCATCCTGCATTTCGTTCCCATGGTTGTTGCCGTTGTGAATGGGACGGTGCTGTATGGCCTTTTGCCACTTCCCAGACACTTACTGCGCTTGCCAATCTACTGAACAACTATCAGCAGAACAGTAT
Organism: Bacteroidales bacterium; assembly: GCA_030626465.1. Classification (GTDB taxonomy): domain Bacteria; phylum Bacteroidota; class Bacteroidia; order Bacteroidales; family UBA10428; genus UBA10428. Next base: position 3,514 of record DAOUOU010000140.1, on the reverse strand, counting down.
TGGTATTTATGCTTACTTCCGGCATCTCGAATTGTATGTGGAATCGCAATACTATCATGGCCGTCCCTACATAGGTGAATACCTTGATGAAACAACAGGATACTGGCTCAAAGGAGACCAGGAACGAAGCCGCTATTACAACCATGCGACCTTTAACGACCTGGTCATCACCGGATTGATCGGATTAAGGCCCAGGGAGGATGATACCATAGTGATCAACCCGCTGCTACCTCCTGGTAAATGGAAATGGTTTTGTCTTGATAATATATTATACCATGGCAAGATAATTACGATTTTCTGGGATGAAGACGGAAGTCGGTACAAAAGGGGCAAAGGTTTGCATTTACTAATAAACGGGGAGGAAATAGCAGCTGCTGAAAAACTGGAAAAACTGATTTATACACCTTAAGTAAGTAAATCTGATAAGATGAGAAAAGGCTTTATCATTGTTCACTGTGTATTTCTTTTTTCTACTTTAGTTCTTCTGCTTACAGGATGTAAGACAATGAGCCAAAATGAAAAATTGGATCTATCCAACCTGCGTTGTGAGCTCCTTGTAAATCCCGAAGGTGTTGATATCCTATCGCCCCGTTTAAGCTGGGAGATTAGAAGCGATCAAAGAAACATCAGACAGGTTGCCTACCAGGTAATTGTCTCATCAGATCCTGAAAGACTTGACAATAATATTGGTGATTTATGGAATTCAGGGAAGGTTGTATCGGATCAATCACACTTAGTTACCTATAAAGGAAAGAAACTAGAAAGCCGCAGCCGTTGTTACTGGAAAGTAAAAATCTGGAGTGAACATGGTGAAAGCAACTGGAGTGAACCGGCATACTGGAGTATGGGTTTGCTAAATTATAACGACTGGAAGGGACGATGGATCGGGTTCGACAGGACATTTCCACGGGACAGGATTGATAAATTTTCCCGTCTTTCTGCACGCTATTTCCGAAAAGAATTTGAAACCAGCGAACACGAAATTGCACATGCAACAGTATATATCATGGGACTGGGGCTTTACGAGCTTTATGTCAATGGCAGGAAAATAGGCGATCAGGTTCTTGCCCCAGCGCCAACCGATTATACCAAAAATGTTAAATACAACACATTTGATGTAACAGATCATATGAAAAAGGGAAGGAATGCCATTGGAACCATTCTTGGGAATGGCCGCTATTTCACCATGCGTCAGAATTACAAGCCTTACAAAATAAAGACTTTTGGCTTTCCCAAAATGCTTCTAAACCTTGTGATTGAATATAACGATGGTACGATCCAGGTAATCCAAACCGATAATACATGGATGGGAACAGCCAATGGCCCCATCCTTTCAAACAACGAATACGACGGAGAGGAATACGATGCACGCAAAGAGATGCCAGGTTGGAACAACACCAGGTATGATGATACGGGCTGGCTAAAGGCAGAATATGTAGAGGATCCCGGGGGTGAATACGAAGCTCAGATGAATGAGAACATGAAAGTGATGGAGATCCTTCATCCGGTAATGATCTTAAAAATTAGGCCCGGTATTCATATTATTGATATGGGCCAGAATATGGTCGGATGGATACAAATAAAAGCAAAAGGGAAAGCTGGCCACCAGGTTCGTCTCAGATTTGCGGAAACATTGCAGGAAAATGGCGAACTTTTTTTAGACAATCTGCGCGATGCCAAAGTCACCGATCTTTATACATTCCGGGGTGAAGATATGGAAATATGGGAACCAAAGTTCGTATATCACGGATTCAGGTATGTTGAAGTGACGGGATTTCCTGGTAATCCCACCACGGAAAATTTTATCGGTAAAGTTATTTATGATGAAATGAATACCACAGGATCATTTGAATCTTCAAACAAACTCATTAACAGAATCTACTCCAATGCTTATTGGGGTATACGTGGTAATTACAAAGGTATGCCCGTAGATTGTCCGCAACGTAACGAGCGTCAACCATGGCTTGGCGACCGTGCCATTGGTTCACTTGGCGAAAGCTTTATTTTCGACAATGTCCGATTGTATACCAAATGGCTTAACGATATTGAAAAATCACAAAAAACTGATGGATGCATACCTGATGTAGCGCCGGCATTCTGGCGCTACTATAGCGATAATATGACCTGGCCCGGAACTTATATAATAATTGCAGATATGCTTCACAATCAGTATGGCGACAGCAATCCTATTCAACATCATTACGGGTCGATGAAACGCTGGATGAAATACATGCGTGAGAATTATATGACTAAGGAATATATAGTCACACAAGATAAATATGGCGACTGGTGTGCTCCTCCTGAATCATTAGAGTTGATACATACTAACGATCCAGGACGAAAGACCGATAGTACACTAATAGCAACAGCTTATTATTATCATTTGCTGCAATTGATGACAAAGTTCGCCTCATTAAAGGATAATCAGGAGGATATAAGAGATTTTAATAAATTGTCAGGCCGTATAAAAGAAGCGTTCAATAACAGGTTTCTGAATAAGGATGGCAGTTACAGCAACAATACGGTAACCGCTAATTTGTTACCTCTCTGTTTTGGTATGGTACCCCAGGGGAAGGAAGGCATTGTTTTCGAGCATATCACCGAAAAAATCATACATGAGAACCAGGGCCATATCAGCACAGGATTGATAGGCACACAATGGCTTATGAGGGGATTAGCGCAATATGGAAGGTCCGATATTGCCTTCCAGCTTACAGTTACTCGTACTTATCCGGGCTGGGGGTATATGGTGGAAAACGATGCAACAACTATATGGGAGCTTTGGAACGGGAATACCGCTGATCCGGGGATGAATTCCCACAATCATGTTATGCTACTGGGAGACTTGATTGCCTGGCTGTATGAAAAGCTTGGCGGTATAGAAACCGATCCTGAAAATCCCGGATTTAAAGGTATTAAAATGAATCCTGAATTCATTGACAGTCTTCACTTTGTAAAAGCCACCTATAAAACGTCCTACGGGCAGATAAAAAGTGAATGGAAAAAAGACCAAAATCATGTCGAATGGAACATTACAATTCCACATAATACTACAGCAGAGGTATATTTTCCTGTTCTTTCAGGAGAAGAACTACTTGAAAGCGGGAAGCCGGTTGATACTTCCTATGGTGTAAAATACAAACGCAAGGAGAAGCATAAGGAGGTATTCGAGATTGGTTCAGGCACATACATTTTTTCTTTTAAATTGTAAGTTTTTTGATGATGAAGAATACACACTTTTCATATGTTTTTTTAATCGTTGTTCTACTGATAAGTGGTTGCAAGCAACCGAAGGGATGGAAGAAAGGTATTGTGCTGGAAGAAGTTATCTTCAACAAAGCTTCTTTTCCTTCATGCCATGCAGCAACGATTGCGGATACTCCCGGTGGGCTTGTTTCAGCCTGGTATCTCTTTGCGTGCATCGTATTCCTCTCCGTCGTATTCGTTGTTTGAAAGGATGGGGCCATTGGCTGTTCCCATCCATGTATTATCGGTTTGGATTACCTGGATCGTA
>DAOUOU010000061.1 GCA_030626465.1 Bacteroidales bacterium | reverse complement strand
TCAACAGTTTTCTTGCCAATCATGCTTCCCCCTGCATTCGAAAAGGTAAAATTCTGGTTAAACCAATGGCATACAGTTTTTATTCCTGCGATACTTTGTTCTGGCGTGCCTGTAATGCTTCTGATTTCCTCAAGATATGTATCATCTAAATCGGATTGTTCTCCGGGAGCCAGGTATTTTTCAGGGTTATTATACTCAATGCCATAGGAATAATCATAGTTTTCCATAGTAAGCTTACAAGTAGTTTCCAAATTTTTATCCTTTTTTGTGCAAGAAAGGATAGTTGCTAATATCATTATTAGTATTGTTTTTTTCATAGCTTCATATATCTGATACACATTTGAGAATGTATAAACATTACTGCTAAGTTAATTTATAACCACTTCAAAATCAATTTAATTCGAGCAAATTCTTTATGAATACAAAAGCTTATTTACTGTAGATTGGCGGTTGAGAAAGATTACACCCGGATTAAAAGATTGATTATCTGAAATTAAAAATCCGACATTAATGTTTAGACCTGAAAATGAGCAGAATACAGACTCTTTTATTCAATAACTTCCGGAGGTATTCATGCAAAAACCTTCTTCCAGAAGCAATTAATACAAAATAATTTCTTAACTTAAATCATTCCAACCATCACTTGTCTTATTTTATGATATCCACGCTATGAAAAAACTATCATTATTCATCGCTGTATCATTAAACTTTTTTATTTGTTCAGCTCAGCGTGATGTTATGACTTTTAATAACCTCACAACTGACATGGGCTTGTCGCATGGAGATGTATTGTGCATTTACCAGGATCATATAGGTTATATGTGGATTGGAACGACCGACGGATTAAATAAATATAACGGTGTCGAGTTTACCGTATACAAGTTCAATAAAAAAGATTCAAGCTCTTTATCTAACAGTTATATTAATGCAGTATACGAAGACACACAAAACAATCTTTGGGTTGGAACATCGGGAGGGTTATGCAAGTATAATCGTGATCGGAATAATTTTGAGAGAATAAGCTTTGATGACAGTCAAATTATAAAATCAGATCAATCTGTAACTGAAATATTTGAAGACAATAGCAATAATCTTTGGATTGGATGTGGTAGAGGAGTTTATATGCTCGATAGAGAAACAATAAGATTTACTGTCTGTTTTGAAGATTTTTTTAGCCCCGACAGCCTGATTTATTGTACCAGTATATGCCAGGATAAGAAAGGATCGATTTGGGTTTCCTTTAAGGACACAAAGAATGTTGGAATTATTAAATACAAGCCAATAACAAAAGAAACTTCCTGGTATGATACTCACCAGGCTGAAATCAAGTTGAAAGAAAACTCGATTTATAGCTTATTGGTTGATAATCAAAATAATATTTGGGTGGGTTATGTATCAAATGGAATAGATGTAATAAATCAACAAAATAATACTATTACAAGCTATCAGAAGAATACGAATAACAATTCATTGAGCAGTAATAGTATCTTTTCGCTTGCGCAACATACCGATGGAAAGGTTTTAATTGGAACAAATGGCGGAGGTTTGAATATATTCAACCCTAAAAATCAATTGTTTAGTCGTTATACTACATCGGAATCGGACCAGTCATTACTGAGTAACACTATCCAGAAAATATATATCGGACATGATGGGTTGGTATGGATTGGATGCAGAGCAGGCGGTGTTAGTAAGTATGACAAGCGCTTCGATAAATTTACTCATTTCAAACATCAGAAAGAGGATATTAACTCGTTGTACGGAAGTTCGGTTACCTGTTTCACAGAGGATGCAAATGGAAATATATGGATAGCCACCGATGGTGGCGGGATAAATTTATTTAATCCTTCAGATAATACATTCAAAAATTTCCGAAGTGATAATAAAAATCCCAATACATTAACCAACGATAAAGTACTTGCTATTGAAACCGATGCAAAAGGAGGTTTATGGGCCGGTATGTGGCAAGGAGGATTAAATTATTTCCAAATATATGACAACAAGCTTATTCTCAAAAAGAAATATCAATATGTTAATGAAGCTGCTCCGAATAGTAATTCGATTTTTAATATCTACCGCGATAAGACCGGGGAAATTTGGATTGGTACTTTTGCTGCCGGGGCTTTTCTGTTCGATCCTGCTACCGATAAATTTAATCCTGTTGCATTGGAGGGTGCTGAAAGTAAATTACCTTCATTCATTGTAAGGGATATCTTATGCGATAATAATAATGATATATGGTTTGCAACACAGCGGAACGGGTTGATAAGGCTTAACAAGGAAACCGGAGAGAAAGTAATAATTTGTAGTTCTAACGAAGAAAGTTCCGGCCTGATGAGCAATTCAATTAATGTACTTTATAAAGATTCGAAAAAACGCCTTTGGATTGGTACGGACGAAAATGGATTATGCTTATTTAACAGAAATACGAACACCTTTACACATTATACAACCGATGAAGGTTTGCCAAATAATACCATTGTTGGCATTTTAGAAGATGATCAGGGAAATCTTTGGATAAGTAGCAATAAAGGTATATCAAAGGCTACTATTAATTCTGTCGAGGAGGAAATAAAACTTACGTTCAGGAATTATACCGTTCAGGATGGATTGCAAAGTAAAATATTTAATCGCTGGGCATTTTTTAAAAGTACGACCGGAGAAATGTATTTTGGGGGTATCAATGGATTTAATGTATTTCATCCTGATAGTATTAAAGATAATAGTTTTAAACCACCGGTTCAGATTACAGATTTTTTACTCTTTAATGAACCTGTAATGATCGGGGCAAAAAATTCACCTCTGGAAAAACATATTTCACAAACCGGGGAATTAATTTTAAATTACGACCAGTCGCTGTTTACATTCCGATTCGTTGCACTGAATTATATTTTCAGTGAAAAAAATCAATATGCCTATATGATGGAAGGTGTTGATAAAGATTGGAATTATGTGGGTACAGAGCGCAGAGCCACATACACAAATATGGATCCGGGTGAGTATATATTCAGAGTGAAGGCATCTAATAATGACGGTATTTGGAATGAAACAGGCACTTCAATTCAAATAGTCATCCTCCCCCCATGGTGGAAAACCCTTTGGTTTAAAATCGCACTGGCAATGATTTTACTATCGGGATCTATCTCCCTTTACAGGATGAGGCTTAATAAATTGAAAAAGGAGCAGCAGATACTGGAAAGAAAAATTAAAGAGAGAACTACTGAATTATCTGGGGCTAATACACAGCTTGAAGAAAAACAGGAAGAAATTACACTTCAAAACGAGGAACTTTCCAGGCATCGCAATCATCTGGAACATTTAGTTAAAGAACGTACAGCTGAGCTTGAAGAAGCCAAAAAGAAGGCAGAAGAATCTGAGCAGTTGAAATCAGCATTTCTTGCCAACATGTCGCATGAAATCAGAACTCCCATGAACGCTATTGTGGGTTTTTCTTCCCTGATAAGTGAAGAAGATATGACAGCCGATGAAAGAAAACAATTTGCCGATGTAATTAAAGATAACAGTGATACCTTGCTGGTGTTAATAAATGATATTATTGAAATATCGCTCATCGAAGCAGATCAGATTCGAATCACAAAATCTCATTTCGCTGTCTCCAGCATTCTTCTACAAATGGAGAACTACTTTTCCATGAAGAATGATAAGAATATTGATTCACGTTATGTGAATAAAGACGATAAAAAAGAATTATTTCTTTATAACGACCCAACCCGGTTCAGACAAGTTTTTACGAATTTGCTTAGCAATGCTTTCAAATATACCGAATCGGGGAATATCCGGTTTGGGTATAAAATACTGGAAGATCAAGTACAATTCTTTGTTTCGGATACAGGAGTAGGAATAAACAATACCGACTTTAAGAATATATTTAACTACTTCCATAAAATAGAAAGGAAAGACACTAAGTTATATCCGGGTGCAGGTATTGGACTTTCAATATCTAAAAAACTGATCGAATTTATGGGAGGTAAGATCTGGTTAGAGTCGGAACCCGACAAGGGAACAACGTTTTATTTTACACTTTCTTATTCATCTGATAAAGTACCACCCCCACCAAAAAGTAAGAAGGAACCTAAAAGAGTCTATAACTTAAAAAACACGAAAATACTTATAGCCGAAGATGACCCGAATAACTTCAGGCTTATGGAAAAGATACTTCAGCCTTCCGGGGCTGAAATAATACGGGCAAGTAACGGACAGGAAGCGGTCGACTATATTAAGCAACAAACTAAACTCGACAACTGCCTTGTTCTTATGGATATTAAAATGCCTGTGATGGATGGTATTCAGGCACATAAAGAAATCAGGAAAATAAACAAAGACATACCGGTAATTGCTGTCACAGCATACGCCTATGCTTATGATAAGTCCAAAATTCTTGAACATGATTTCAATGATTATATCGTTAAACCCCTGATGCCTGAGAAATTAATGGAAATTATCCGGAAATATGTTAAATAAAGTCTCTTGTTACCTTTGTATTATACGAAAATAGTGTACTTATAAATCATAAATAACGGCCGGTTTAGAAAACAAAATTTAACTCAATATTTTCCACTTTCTGAGGAAAACCATAATTTTTGCTGGTTACTTGTATAACCGGGAATTTCTGAAACTATTAAAAGATTCCTCTTTACATATTCTTGGTATTTTATATCCGAATGATATCAATTTTAAATCAGATTAATTTCAATGAGAGAAAACCGATTTAAAATTATCGTTCAGACTGACCAAACTGTTCCTGATTTGGCTCCATTACTGGGCTGGTTAATGTGAAGGCCAATGAGTCAAACAGCAACCAACAGCAGATAATACGTAATAGCCGCATATAGTACTTTTTGGATAAGTCTGTAGGTTTCTTTATATTGGTTTTAAAAAGTAACGGTTTGCTGCTATGGCTACTACGTCTATCTGCAACCGTTGTACAGCATATAAAAATCAAGAATGAAAATAAAAATAACAGTCTTTCAAATTGTGGTATTGTTACTTCTCATTAGTTGTGGGCAACAAAAAAAGCAGTCGCAAAATTTAAAGCTAAATGGAGACTCAAATGAGAAAATTACCATTCAGAAACCAGCCCGATTGACATTAAAGCAAGCTAATAATCTCGTCGAATTACCTTTAGCTTGTTTACAAACCGAGTATCCCAATAAATTGGGGCAGACCTTAGGTGAAAAAGAAGATATAAAAGAGCCACACGAGTTACATCCGGCATTTTATGGCTGTTTTGACTGGCATTCTGCAGTTCATGGGCATTGGTCATTAGTAAAGTTATTGAAAAAATTCCCTCTGTTAAAAAAAGCCGATTTGATTAGATTAAAGCTTCAAGAAAATATCTCTAAAGAGAATATTCAGACAGAAGTGGTTTATTTTCAGGGGGAGCATAACAAATCTTATGAAAGAACTTATGGCTGGGCCTGGTTGCTTAAGTTGGCCGAAGAATTGCATACCTGGGATGATCCATTAGCCCGGGAATTGGAACAAAATCTTCAACCTTTAACAGATTTGATCATTCAGCGATATATAGATTTCTTACCCAAACTAATATATCCGATCAGAGCAGGTGAGCATACAAATGCTGCTTTCGGATTGTCATTTGCATGGGATTATGCAAATACGACTCAGTATGAAAAATTGAAAATCGCTATAGAATCCAAAGCAAAAGATTTTTACTTTAATGACTTTAATTGCCCATTAAATTGGGAACCTGGTGGATATGACTTTTTGTCTCCCTGTTTTGAAGAAATAAACTTGATGAGAAGAGTATTGAATGAAGATGATTTTGATGTGTGGATTAACAATTTTGCCCCCCAACTTAAAGCTGAAGACTTTGAAATAAAAGTAGGAGAAGTCTCTGATCGCACAGACGGTAAGTTAGTACATCTGGATGGACTTAATTTCAGCAGGGCATGGGTATTGTATGGTTTAGCCAATCAATATCCGGAATACAGGCATTTGATAAATATTGCAAATGAACATGTGAAGTATTCCTTACCTAATCTTGTGGACGATAGCTATGAAGGAGGTCATTGGTTGGGTTCTTTCGCGATTTATGCACTTGATAATAACCCTGGAGAATGAAAAGCGCGAATTTGATGCTGGGAAACGGATTTCTTTGAGAACTTCAAACTTTTATTTATAATGGATCGTGTACAGAAAAAGATTTAAGAAATAAAATTCAGTTATGATAAACAGCTATAAAACATCTCGATATCTGTTCTTCATCATACCTTCCGCACTATTTATTTTATCATTTCTGTTTATCCGGTGCTCCGGCAAGCCTAAGCAAGAAAGTGCAAAAACAAAGGCCCCAACACAAAATACTCGTAAAGGAAAACCTAATCCGGAACAGGACGCTGCAATCCGAAATTTTGAATCTGACTCCCTGGAAGTCCTCCTGAAAAATGCCAAACACGACACAATTCGCCTGCGTATTCTTGATGCCATGGCAGAGGCCGCAAGAGATGATGAAATGATCATCGCTCATAACGAGAAAATAGAGAACCTTGTAGAGGAAACCCTTGCCGCAAACCCGTCTGACAATGTAAAGAGCACTTGTTTAAAATACCTTGCCAATACCCTTCACCGGAAAGGGGATATGGTTATCTACCATGGCGAGTTTACCCAAGCCCTGGAGTATTTCAATGCGGGATTAAAACTCCGGGAGGAAATTGGTGACACAATTGGCATTTCTAATTCGTATAGAGGTATCGGTAATGTTAATTACTATCTGGGCGACGTACATAAAGCCCGGGAATATTTCGAGAGAAGTTTAAAACTCTGTGAAGAAATCGGCTTTAAAAACGGAATTTCCCGATCGTTAAACAACATCGGTGTGGTGTATGCAGCCATGGACGATATTCCAAAAGCCCGGGAATATTATTTGAAAAGTTTAAAAATTGATGAAGAAACTGGCAATAAAAACCGCATTGCAACTGCGCTAAACAACATTGGGATTACGTATTCTTATGAGGGCGACATGCCCCATGCCCTGGAATATTACAGTAAATGTTTAAAAATCAAAGAGGAACTGGGCGACCAAAGAGGAATTTCCGCTTCCTTAAACAACATCGCAACTATTTATGATTATCAGAAAGATTTTCCCGCAGCCCTGGAATATCTATATAGAGGGTTGGAAGTTCAGGAAGAACTCGGCGATAAAAGCCTTATTCCAGGTACTTTAACCAACATCGGGAATATTTATGCCAATCAGGCAGCAGAGTTGGCTCAACAAGATAGCGCCGGGAGTGATTCCCTGACTAGAAAAGCGCTGGAATCATACTACAGAGCCTTAGAAATTCAGGAAGAAATTGGAGAGAAGTTCACAATGGCTGAAACTTTAATTGACATCGGGACTATTTATGACGAACAGGCAGCCGCAATGGCCCGGCATGATAAGGTCAGGAGCGATTCCTTAACTGAAATAAGCCTTGGATACTACAATAGAAGTCTGAAAGTTAGTGAAGAGATCGAGGATAAAAGCAGTATTGCCTTTGCTTTGGAAAAAATCGGAACTATATATTTAAGGAGGAACGAAATAGCAAAGGCGCTCGCTTATGCAAAGAAATCCTACAGCATCGCAGTAGAAACAGGCTATGCATTCAATATAAAAGACGCCGCAAAACTTTTGGATCAGATTTATTTTAGACAAGGCAACTACAAATTGTCGCGGCAGTATTTCGGTGAATATATTTCCATACAGGACAGCATTGTTCATGAAGAAAATCAACAACTAATTCAAAAGAAATACTTCCAATACCAATACGAGAAAATGGCGGCTACCGACAGCATCGCACACAACAAGGAAATGGAAATTGCGGAACTTGAGATCGACAAACAAAAAGCTGAAAGCAGGCGTCAGAAGCTGGTCATAGGTTTTGTAGTAATCGGTTTACTACTGGTATTGGTGCTTGCCGGTTATATTTTCCGTTCACTGCGTACTACCCGCAAGCAGAAAAACATTATTGAGGACCAAAAGAAATTGGTAGATGAGAAAAACACTACGCTCAATGAGCAGAACGAAGAAATCCGCACACAGAAAGAACATATCGAGCACATTCATGAAGCACTCACAGATAGCATTCGCTATGCAGAAAGAATACAAAAAGCTGTGTTGCCATCAACGGAATATATTAACGAGATTATTGCAGACAGCCAGCTGTTAACTGATGATTATTTTATTTTATATAAACCACGCGATATAGTCTCAGGCGATTTTTATTTCTTTGGAAAAAGAAAAAACACATTGCATATTGCAGCATCCGATTGCACAGGTCACGGCGTGCCGGGTGCATTTATGAGTATGCTGGGTATATCATTCCTGAATCAGATAATTGCACAAGAACAAAATCTTTCCGCAAGCCAGATTTTAGATGAGTTAAGAGATAGTATCATTCATTCCTTGCAGCAAAAAGGACTTATGAACGAACAAAAAGACGGCTTGGATATATCCTTTGTTTCATACGATTCAGTAACAAAAACACTACAATTTTCAGGAGCCTATAATCCATTATATATAATATCAAACGATACAAAAGAATTGACAGTAATAAAAGCTGACAGAATGCCTGTTGCTATTTGTGATGATAAGGAACCCTTTACAAATCATGTAATCCAGCTCCAAAAGGGCGATATTATATATCTTGCTACCGATGGTTACCAAGACCAATTTGGCGGTCCAAAGGGTAAAAAGTTTTATTCAAAAAATCTAAAAATCCTGCTGACAGAAAATTGTAATAAACCAATGGCCGAACAAAAAGAAATATTAGATGAAACCATTGAGGACTGGAAAAACGGTTACGGAGAAAAATGCGAACAGATAGATGACATAACCATTGTGGGAATAAAAATAGCATAAATTCATCTGGACAATTATTGACCAGGATTGGTTATACTCCTTTTATTAAGTATAGTAATTTTAAGGTATTCCATCCATCTGGTGGGCTTGCTGCAAAAACCGGTCTCACTGACCACCCAATTCCGGTTTTTGAATAAGTCTGTTCCGATTTCAACTGACCATCCAATTCCAGGATTTTGTATTTAATAAATGCTTAATATACAAGACTTAACATAATATAAACTAAAACTTAATAGTAAAACAACTGCACTGGTCAGTAGTCCCGGTTTTTGGGGGTCAATGCAACTGGTTTTTCCACCCGTGCAACCAATTAATTTAAAATCAGTCCTTAAAAGCAAACTCGTATTGACTTAAACAAATAAAAAGAGGAGGATTATACTATGAACAATAGAACAAAAATGATATTAAAATTAAGTGTCCATTTAATAATAGTAATACTTTTCATACTTACATTTCCAGGTTGTGAAAAAGATACATCAGAAGATGACAAAACAGAAGAGTCTGTTCTTACAGGCACGTGGTTGGAACAATCACCGGAAGACCCGGCAAGAATTACTTTTACAGATGAAACAGTTATAAGTGAAATATTTATTGAAGAGTTGGGTATGTTTGTAACCTATGAGGAAGCAACATATACAAGCACCGTTGATGAGAATATAATTACCATTCATGCAGAAATAGTTAAGATGAATATGATCATGATCGAGGGAGAAAATAAATATGTTGAATTCCCCTATACAGATCCGGAAAGTGGTATTACTTATCGAAGTATAAGTGAGATAATTTGCTTTGTAACAGATACCAGCAATAATCAAACAACTGCTCTTATACCAACGGTAAGGCCATATCGTGTAGAAGCTTGTTTTGGCGGTGATACAGAAACTCTGTTGGGAGAATGGAATTCGACTCTCACCAGAATAAGAGTATTAGAAATGGAAGTGGAAGGTGAACCTCAGGTGAAAACACTCACAATAAATTTTGGTAATACTTTTGATATTGAAAGTGATGTAATTCATTATACATATGAGGAAATGGACTATGAGACAGGTGTCAGCGAAGAAAAGACAGAAACTGCTTTATGGGAACCTGGTCCGGATAATACTTTTATGGTAACAGCAGGAGATGATAATCGCAGACTGATTAGTGGTACTTACAGATATATAGTTATTGGTAATGGTATTAGTATTTCTGCTCCTCAAGAAATAAATGGTACAGCAGAATATCCGACATTCTTCGAGAAGGGGTTAGATTAATGCTTCAGAATGGTGAAATTGTGCGGGTTGTGGTGTTTTAGAATGAGAAAGAAATGCGATAAATCGCGTCTTGATCTTGAATATGACAGATAAATATCAAAATAAATACCGCATTTCATCTGCCCGGTTGCAAAATTGGAATTACGGATGGAATGCCGCATATTTTGTGACCATCTGTACATACAAAAGAGAATGTTATTTTGGAGATATTGTGAATGGGAAAATGCAATTATCTGAAATTGGAGGAATTGCCCAACAAATTCGGGCCACAGTCAAAAAATTTGGCATCGATAATTCGCGGATATAAAACCGGTGTAAAAAAATATGCCACAATGAATAAAATTGATTTCGCCTGGCAACCACGGTACCATGACCATATTATTCGTAATGAAAAATCATTCCAAAACATCTCAGAATATATTGCGAATAATCCAATGAATTGGAACAATGATGAATTATATAGTGTATAAAATGCAAAATATTGTGTCTTTAATGTCTTATATTAAATGAATCACATAAAGGGTTCTCGGGATTGCTCATTCGGCATTCACAGGATGAACAGATCCTTTCTCTGCGGGATGTTTACCCGCCGAATAGACGGGCTATGGCGAAACAGGTAATTCCTATTAATCCTTATTTACAGTAGTAATAGTATGCTTTTCTATTCTCCTAACCTGCCGCATAATGTTTCGGGAGGTAATAGCCCACGCTGGGATTACTTTTAATCCTGACTTTTTTAAAGCTCTGGCTGTCCATACATTGCAGGTTTTAAAAGCATGATACTTTTCATTGGATAAGTAAAAGCAGCTCATCTCACTATATTTCAGAACTACTATAGGTTGTTGTGAATCAGAATGAATAGCCAGACTACTATTAAGGTATGATATCAAATGAGTAAAATTATCATGGCTTAGACTTAATTCCTGAATATTCTTTAAATTGAAATATAAATAGGGATTTTTATCATATGCTGACACCAGCAATACCGACTTGGTGGGTACGAATATTGCTTTCAGAGCCTGCCATAAAGTACCTTTATCCGAGGTGAAAAAGTCTTTATCACCCCAGCTCATTTCCAGGAACTTTACGTTGATAAATTCTTTGTTCAATTTTGTCAGGTGGGGTATTGCTTCTTTTTTATTGAAAATAATCCCGGTATGCCAATCATGCCTTACTATATATATTTTTCTTAAGGAAGTATCAGATTGCGTTTGTGCAAATGTATTCTGTATGTTTAAAACATAAGGTAGAAGCAGAATTATATAGACAGGTAATATTTTCCTCATGTTGTTTCATCCATTGTATCGTCCTGGTTTTAGTTGACAGTTTATTATTAATTACTTTTTAAAGATAAAATGTTCTTTTCATCTCCAGATATGTCTGGAGATGAAAATTTGTTTTTCCATTTGTTAGCTGTTGTTTGTGGTATTTTTCTTTAGGAACCTTCCATAATTACATTTTCACATTATCACTCATTCGCTAATAAAAAGGCTCTTACTTGAATATTCAGGATCACACGTCAGGTTTACCTTTAATTTTCTCAATCCTGCTTCATCGCCCGGGGTAGGAATATGAGTAAGATGTACTTCGCAATTACGCAACCATTTCAGGTTTTCCAATGCCATTTGTGCTGCTGGATTAGATAAAGCGCTTATACCGAGCACAATCAATGTTTCTTCCACATCGAGACTAATCATTTTGCCATTCAATATATCTTTTTTCAAATATGCCACCGAATCAATTAAGTTTTCGGGCAAAATGTACATATTATCGGGGATTCCGGCCAGGTGCTTGGTAGCATTTAAAATCAGACTTGAAGATGCATGCATAAGCGGTGAGTTTTTGCCTGTTATAATTGTCCCATCATGCAATTCAATACAGGCTCCGCAAAAGATTCCTGCATTGCCTTTTCCGCTTTTTTCAGCGTTTTTTGCAGCTTCTCTTGCCGGCAACACCACTTTTCGGTCTTCAACTTTTGCACCTATTTTATTCATGATTTTAAAAGCCCGGTTAAGGGTGTCTTTGTCCACCAAGCCCATAACATATTCCACAGCACACCTGAAGTATCTCCGGATGATCTCCTGATGTGATGCTTCTATGATTCTACTGTCATTCACAAAACCCGAACTTGCACGGTTTACTCCCATATCAGTCGGAGATTGATACATAGACTCACCACCTGTTATTTTTTCAATGATCCTTTTAAGCAGATGAAACGCTTCAATATCACGGTTATAATTCACAGTCTTTACATTATAGACTTTCAAATGATGTTCATCAATCAGAACTTCATCTTTCAAGTCAACAGTGGCAGCTTCATAGGCAACATTTACTTTATGATCGACAGGTAGGTTCCAGATAGGAAATGTTTCAAATTTTGCATATCCTGCCTTAACTCCGTTTTTATATTCATGGTAAAGATTACACAGGCAGGTGGCAAGTTTACCGCTACCTGGCCCTGGGCCTGTAACTATTACGATAGGATTTGTGGTCCTGATGTATTCGTTTGCCCCATACCCCTGCTCGCTGACAATCAGGTCAACATCCGTAGGATATCCTTTTGTAGGATAATGTAAATATACCTTAACTCCCCTTAATTCAAGTTTGTTCTTAAAGGCTTTTGCAGGTGATTGATTCTGATAACGGGTAATAACCACAGCTGTGACATCTATGCCCCATTCCCTGAAATCATCAATGGTTTTTAATGCATCAACATCGTAAGTAATACCAAAATCCGCCCTGACTTTTTTTCTTTCAATATCACCTGCATGAATACATAAAATTACATCAATTTTGTCTTTTAATATTTGCAAAAGCCGCATCTTAACATTCGGATCAAATCCCGGTAATACTCTGGCTGCATGGTAATCAAATAAAATCTTACCTCCAAATTCCAGGTAAAGTTTATGGTTAAACCGGCTCACTCTTTCAAGAATAGCAGATGTCTGCTCCTGGAGGTATTTCTCATTATCAAATCCAATGTGATTTGTATCTTTCATTTTACGCCCTTAGAATATTATTATCAGAATTAATATCAGGACTCCAATATTAGTAAAATTTTAAGTTTAAGAAATTTCCGGTGGTAAAATAAAAGAATAAATATGGATTCAGAAATAAGGTCAACTACCTTTTCAAAATCATCCTTTTCATCATAAGGATTTTTTCCGCAAACATCTATTTCATAAAACAATTGTTCAGCTCTTAGCATAGCTATTATTGTTTCTGGGCTATCATTATATCCAGGACCTTTAAAATACAACTTTAGTTCTTTGTCTGATTTGTTATCTATATGATACCCGTAACCAACTTCTGGATCACCCCTGGCAGTATTCAGATATGTGTTCGGTGCAATTATCAGCATGGAGAACTCAGACAATAGTCTGATATACAATTATTATAACCAAGGATTCAGAGACCTTGATACAAATTCAGATTTTATTCAGCAGATGAAGAACCTGGAGGAAATGCCAATTCCATATTTCACCATTGCATGCACAAATGATCCTAAGACAACACATGC
>DAOUOU010000028.1 GCA_030626465.1 Bacteroidales bacterium | reverse complement strand
TCCTCAACCTGCAAATATCACCTACAGCCTTTATGCTAATAATTTGATGTTCGATTTTGCCACTCTTTTTGCCTATGAAAATGATTCCATTACGAGACCGGAACAATTTCAAATAACAGATAAAATATACGAAGATTTCCTCTTGTTTTTGAAAGATGAGGATTTCGATTACAATACTTTGAGCAATAATAAATTGGACGAACTCATTACAACCTCCAAGAGAGAGGGTTATTATAATTTAGCTGAAACTGAAATGGAAGCATTAAAAGAGAAGTTAAATGCTGATAAAGAAAAAGATCTTCTGACTTTTCGCTATGAAATTGAAGATTTGCTCCGTGATGAGATTGTAAGCCGTTACTATTATCAGAAAGGAAGAATAATAGCAAGCCTGCAAAACGACCCGCAATTAGAAAAAGCCTTTGAATTGCTTAAAGAGGAAGGAACCGTTAGCTCAATACTGCATGGAACCTATAAATTTAGCGATATTAAATTAGCCCTTGATAAATAGTTAATCAGATAATGGAAATCACTACATTATTCAATCAATTCTGCCCTTATTCTTGAGCTAATATACGAATCATATAGTTTATTGAATTCTTCCATAACCAGTTTTATTATCGGATGATCTGACCTAAAATTGCTATTGTTTATACTCCTAACAGGTATTACTTTCGGTGAAGTACCAGAAATGAATGCAGCTTCGAATTTTTTTATGTTCTGAATTTTAATTTTTCTTTCTATTATTTCAATATTATTGTTTTTTGCTATTTCCAATACATGTTTTCTGGTTATACCCGGTAATATTAAATTCTCCGGAGCTGAAAAAATTGTATTTTCTTTGATAAGAAAAAAATTTGATCTGCTTCCTTCGGTAATATACTCGTATTTGTTGATCAAAAGAATTTCGTAAGCAGAAGTAGTTGTACTCTTATTTTGAATCTCCTTTTTGATGATATTATTTACTTTAATTTGTTTGATTTGAGGATCAGTACGTTCAATCATACAGGATGATAACTTAATTCCTATTTTATAATCAATGTTTTCAGGATATAAATGTGGAATGTAATAAGAAGCATATATAAGTTTTGATCCGGAAGGTTTACAAAGAAATTTAACATTTCCGGTTAAATTGCTATTTAATTTTAACAAGTTATGTAAGTTACTTCGTGCTTCTTTTTCATTATACTGCTTTATCAGTCCAATCGATTCCAAACTATTCTTCAGCCTTTCCAGATGATTTTCCAGAAACACCAATACTCCGTTTGTGGTGCGCAATACTTCGTAAATAAGAAATTCTGATTCATTGAACTCATAATTTACTTGTTTGGTTTTAATTCCCTTATTATCAATTATATAATAAATTCCGTTTAATATATCCATGATTATTGGGAAACAAATTCATATCTAATGGTTCCATGCTGTTTTGGGTTGGCCTTAAGATCGATATTAAAAAGTGATATTCTTGCCGATTGGAGTGCTGTCTTTATTATACAAACTTCTTTTGTGGAAGATGATGCAACTGTTGCATGGATTACCTTTCCTTCGGGATTTACAACTATATTAACTACTACTTTTCCTCCGCGCTGACACTTATAAACCGGAATATGGATAAATCGATCTGTACGGCCCAGTAAAGAATATTCAATTCGTGTTGGCCCTGAATAAACTTCATCCTTTTTCTTTGCTTCTTTTTTAATTTCATTTTCTGATGCAACAATTGGATCATTCTCAGAAGATTTGTCAAGTTGTTGATTCAACTCTTCAATATCTAATTCATCCTTTAATTGTTCGATGTATTTTTCAGTACTTATATCTTCCCGTAGTTGATTTGCTGCATTAACTGCAATATTTTTTAGATCTTGCTGACTGAGTGGCTTCACATTTGTGCTTTGTAGTTTTTCTTCCTTCATTAACTGCTCAAGGGTTTTGTATATTTCTTCATTAAATTCGATAACAATAGCTTCCTGATGAACATCACGTACTTTGTCGAGACGTACAATCAGAAAAATTATTAATACGAGAAGGTGAATTGCTATTGTTCCGACAATCCCGGTAATTATATTTCTTTCTTCTTCCTTTAAAAACATTTCGCTAATGATTAAGTACGAAAATAGAAAAATGTTGATCAATTTATGAAAGATTGAACCGTTTCTTTTAAAGCAGCTTTATGTTTCATTTAACTTACAAATGGATGCTTAGAAAATAAACCAATAATTTTATTTATATTGGCTATTTGATCAACGTGGTTGAGTGGTGAGTAGTATCTTTTTGAGACATACTATTGCCTTTAGCATAAAAGCCAGGTTATAAACCCGGCTTTTGCTCCTCAGGTTGGACTCGAACCAACGACCCTCTGGTTAACAGCCAGATGCTCTAGCCAACTGAGCTACTGAGGAAATTAGAGCCAGCAAAAATATGTGATCTGGTTCAATTATGCAATACAAATCTTTATTTTTGTAAAAATTTTATTATTTCGGGCAAAATTTTAATTCATGCAAGCTATGAAAATACTTGGTCTTGGAAATGCTTTGGTAGATGTTCTTGTTCAACTTGATAATGATAAGATTATTGACCGTTTAAATTACCCGAAAGGAAGTATGCAGCTAATAGAAGCTGAAGATATTCCAAAAATAACCAATACAATTGAATCCTTTCCGGCTATATTATTGTCAGGTGGTTCAGCTGCCAATACAATACATGGCTTATCAAGTCTTGGAACCAAATGTGGGTTTGTAGGTAAGGTGGGAAAAGATGAACTGGGAGATTTTTATTCTCATGATCTTGAATCTGCCAAAGTCGAAACAACACTATACAGATCAGAGACTGTTACAGGAAGAGCATATACATTGATAACACCGGATACAGAGAGAACTTTTGCTACATACCTTGGAGCAGCTGTTGAGCTCGTACCTGAAGATCTTAAATCTGTAAATTTTAAAGACTTTGATTTATTGCATATTGAAGGTTATCTTGTTCAAAATACCTCATTGGTAGAAGCATCAATGAAGCTTGCCAAGGAAAAAAAGCTTACTATATCACTCGATCTGGCAAGTTTTAATGTTGTGGAAACATATCATGATTTTCTATCAACAATAATTCCAGATTATGTCGATATTGTATTTGCTAACGAAGAAGAAGCCAAGGCTTACACAGGGAAAGATCCATTTGATGCCCTTAACCTAATTGCAGAACAATGCTCCATAGCAATTGTAAAGACAGGTAAGGAAGGCTCTTTAATTCAAGCTGGTAAAAAAAACGTGAAAATAGATGCCATCCCGGTAAATGCCCTCGATACAACCGGGGCAGGAGACCAGTATGCTGCCGGGTTTTTACATGGTTATGCAAATAAGCTCGACCTTAATAAATGTGGAACTTTAGGAGCATTACTTGCCGGTACTGTCATAGAAAACTACGGAGCACGAATTCCTGGTAAATTATGGGAAAAAGTATTAGAAGAAGCAGACAAAATAGCGCAAGAAGAGTAATGGAAAACCAAATCAGCACATCATACAACTGAATGTCAGAAAAGACCATGCAATTCTGCATTGATTTTGTCAATAACGAGACTCAGGTCTTCAGATTTATCAATAAAGTTTGTATGATCAACATCGATTATCATCATTTTACCCAGGCTATATGCATCTATCCAGGCTTCGTAACGTTCATTCAACCTTCTTAGATAGTCTAGCCGAATGTTATCTTCATATTTTCTTCCTCGTTTTTCTATCTGTTTTACCAGGGTCGGCACTGAGGCGCGCAAATATATTACCAGGTCAGGGGGGTCTATAAGCGAAGAGATAAGGTTGAAAAGAGTAAAATAGTTTTCAAAATCGCGAGTTGACATTAATCCCATTGAATGCAGGTTAGGAGCAAAAATGTATGCGTCTTCGTATATGGTTCTGTCCTGAATAATCGTTTTTTTTGATTTCTTAATTTCAAGCATATGATTGAAGCGGCTATTAAGAAAATATATCTGTAAATTGAATGACCATCGTTGCATATCATTATAAAAATCATCCAGATATGGATTGTCGTCAACGTCTTCGTAATGAGCTTGCCATCCGAAATGACGGGATAGCAGACCGGTAAGAGTTGTTTTCCCCGATCCTATGTTTCCTGCAACAGCAACATGCATTTGTTTATTTGTTTTTCTTTATCCGTAATTTACCCTTTTCTCAACTAATATACAATGTAGTATCTTAATATTATGTATCGATAATCTTTATCAAATCATCGAGATATTTTCTTGTATTGAACAAACGAGGTACTTTGTTTTGGCCCCCAAGTTTCCCTCTTTTTTGCATCCACTTATAAAATGTTCCCTGATCAACAGCTCTGATCAGTGGCTTATCAAGTGTAATGTTTTTATAACGTTTTGCCTCATAATCAGAATTAATACTCATTAAAGCACTGTCGAGATAGTAGATAAATTCTTCCATACCGCTAGGATTTACAGCAAATTCAACTATCCATTCATGCTTTCCTTTTGTATTATCAGTCATAAATACCGGGCCAACAGTATAATCAATTATTTGTGCGTTTGTTTTCTCACAGGCAATTTTAATAGCTTTCTCAGCATTATCGACGATAACTTCTTCGCCAAAAACATTGATAAAATGCTTTGTGCGTCCTGATATTTTTATTCGATGGGGATATGTTGATGAAAAAACAACCGTATCGCCAATTAAGTAGCGCCACAGACCTGAATTGGTTGTAATCAGGATGGCATAATTTTTCCCTGTTTCTACCTGCCCAATAGTAATGGCTTTTGGATTGTCTTTCTGAAGATCCTCAACAGGTATGAATTCATAAAATATGCCATAATCCAGCATCAGCAACATATCATCTCGTGATGAGTCATCCTGTATAGCAAAAAATCCTTCTGAAGCATTATATGTTTCTAAATAGTGCATGTTTTCTGACGGGATCAATTTTTTAAATTGATCTCTGTATGGAGTGAAGCTTACACCTCCATGAACGAATAATTCTAAATTTGGCCATACTTCAAGTAAGTTTTTTTTATTGGTATAATCCAGAATATACTTTATCATCACCAATTTCCAAGACGGAACACCGGCAATACTGGTAACATTCTCCTTAATGGTTTCTCTTGTGATTTTATCAAGCTTTTCTTCCCATTTATCAAGTAAAGCAATCTCTTGACTTGGCGTACGAATAAATTCCGTCCAAAATGGGAGGTTTTCTATTAAAATAGCTGATAAATCTCCATAATACGATTGATTATTGAAATTATCAACTTTATGGCTGCCGCCAAGAGTTAATCCCTTACCGCTGAATATTTTTGAATCCGGATAATTATTCGCATAAATTGCCAAAACATCTTTACCTCCTCTGAAATGACATTTTTCTAAAGCATCCTTGCTTACGGGGATGAATTTACTTTTATGACTAGTGGTACCCGATGATTTTGCAAACCATTTTATTTCATCAGGCCATAATACATTTTGCTCCCCCAATCTTATTCTTTCGATAAAAGGTTCAAAATCTCCATAATCTCTGACAGGTGTTTGATTCTGAAAATCAGCAATTGATCGGATCGAATCAAATCCATGCATTTTCCCCCATTCTGTATTTACTGCTTTATCAATAAGTTGAATAAAACACTCCTCCTGTATTTGATCCGGGTATTTTCGCATCAAATCAATTTGGGTTACTCTTTTAAAGTTTAACCAGTTTACAATTGATGTTATAAGTGGCATTTAGTGAACCATTTTAGGTTTTAACAAAGATATGTATTCAGGTCTATTATACAAATACTATTCTCCGGCTAAACCAATAATCCTCTAAAACGATTTATTTTTCAGAATTATACATTAGGACGAATATACCCACATTATTGTTGAAATTGTGTTGTTCGCAATTTGCGTTTTAATTACAATGCCCTATGAATTTATAATTGGGGTGAAGTGAACAGGTATTGGTACTATAATTACAAAGATTCAGGATATAATAAGAAACAATATTATATTACTGTAAATTAACCACTTCTTATAATTGTAAATCTTAACGACGAATAAATATATAAATTCAATGAATTTGATGCCTTCGCTCTTATTTAATAGAATTATTATTTCGTCTGATATTAATCTTCAATCCATATTTCTTTAACCGGTGCACTATGTATTTTTCCGTAAGGATCCCGAAATTTTGCATTTGTAATATAAATTTTATCGCCTGATGGTTTTGATAAAATTAAATCAATTTGCTGTTGAGTAAGATACAATCCATTTGAGATTGCACCAAATATTTCATCCCTTTCCAGTGACAGGGAAAATTCCTGCAATGTATATGGGTTTTCGTGTACATATGTTTTGAGTTCAATAGTATTTCTGCCTGGCAAATTTCGCTTGGAAATTGTATTTCCTATCATGCCAGGAAGTATCAATTCTGGCAAGGGAGGATACTCGACTTTATAAACAATGCTATCCTCTTCATTAATTTCTCCCGTCTGGTTAATGGCTTTTACTTTTATTTGGGCAGTTCCTGTTTTTTCCGGCTTTGCAACATAAACATCCCCTTTATCAATGATTTCACCATTTGATATGGAAACTTCTAAATGACCTCCAGGAATACCAGTTGCAGCAATATGCATTTCATTATAAATGAATAGGTACAAAATACCTGTGGTATCACTGATAATTGGCATTCCGGGTTCTATTATTTCCATTGAATCCTGAAGAATTATGGAAAGTACGGCAGCTGCGCATCCCGGCTTTCCTTCATTAAAACTGATCAATACCTGATAGGTTGCTGATTCATTGCATTCAAAATCAAATTGCCTTTGATCTGTTCTGCTGTTTTCTTTGAAAGCCCCATATAGACAGCAATTTCATCATATGTTAATCCGTCATATTTACTCATCTCAAATATTTCCCTGCATTTCTGCGGTAATGTTACCAATGCTCGTTTCAACAATTCTGTAAAAATTGTTTGATTGGTCCTAATTTGAGCTTCTGTATTCTCCTCTATCTCTTTTTGAGCTGCATCATGATACTTCTTCCTTGTCTGCAATTTCTTTATGTAATTCAAAGAGAAATTCCTGGCTGAAGTGAACAAATATGACTTTAATGAGGTTGTTATGTTAATACGAGGGGCATTTCCTCAGAAGGATATAAAAAGTTCCTGAGTAATTTCTTCTGCCGTATCAGAGTCTTTCACATACCGGTAAATAAAACGTGCAATAACTTCATAATACTTACGGAAGAGCGTTTCAAAAGCTGGTTTGTTCCCTTTTTTAACCTGGTTATACAGATGAATATCATCAATCATTATTTCAGAATATCATGAAATTTCAAATGAATGACCATTTAAAATTAAAATACCCCCAAAAGTCAAAACTTATTTTTAAAATGGCCGTTTTTTTTACTACTAAATGAACATCTATTTCTCTTCAAATAAAATATTTTGTAAATTTTAGAAAAAATAAACTATAAGAATATTAAAATGATAGAAACAATTGGCACAATAGCTAAGGAAGAACAAGTTAAAACAGTTGAACATTTCATTCTCCCTAATTCTTTTGTTCTTCAAAATTTAGAACCCTTTTCCGGATACCATGGAAGTAATCTTCCTGTTGAACAAGATCCTGATACATTTTTCCTGATTACAACTGAACCTATTGCAATGGAAAGAATACTTCGAATTGCTGATAACATCAGACAATATACTGATCATGTTTTTCAGGCAAGTACTGGTACTATTTTTATTGGTAATGATACGTATTCTTTTATAAGAATCAGAGGCCTGGGCAGTTTTGAGCCTATTGACAAAATCCAGCGATATTTTATGGATTCCGGTATAAAATATCAAAAGAAGAAAAATATTGAAGCAACCGCATTAATTGAATTAAAAAAATTATTTATTCTCGAAAATCTGACGGAAAATATTTTTAAGGATCAGGAAGATAACATGCATTATCTTAATATCAACAGAGAGCTTACCTGGGGCAGATTCAAGAATGTTACCCGTTGGGTCAAAAACAACCTTGACGACAGTAATTTCGATGCCGCACTAGCTGTGGTTTATGCAAGGAAAGTCTATGATTTGGTAAGGATATACGCACAAAATGTTGAAGTAGATCGTTTGGAAGAAATTCGAAAAAAATATTTAGAGGGTATTCAAAGAACAGATTAATAAATATATTAATGCGCTTCCAGCCAATTGCTTCCAGTGCCTATTTCCACAACTAATGGAATATTCAGTGTTGTGGCATTTTCCATTTCATGTTTTACCATCTTTTTAATTTCTTCCAACTCAGGCTTGTATACGTCAAATACCAATTCATCGTGTACCTGTAAAATCATTTTTGTTTTGTATTTATTTTGCAGCTTTTTATAAATGCGTATCATGGCTATTTTTATGATATCTGCTGCTGTTCCTTGTATTGGAGAATTGATGGCATTTCTTTCTGCAATTCCACGTACAACAGAATTAGAAGATTGTATATCAGGAAGATAGCGAATTCTTCCGAACAGGGTTGAGACATAACCTTTCAATTTTGCCTCTTCAATACTCTTATCCATATATTCTTTCACTCCGGGAAAATTCCCGAAATAACTGTCAATCAAATCTTTTGCCTCAGCTCGAGGTATTTGCAATCGTTCTGAAAGTCCAAAAGCTGAAATGCCATATATAATGCCAAAATTGGCAGTTTTAGCATTTGCCCGCATTTCACGTGTAACATTCTCATTGCTTACTTTATAGATTTTTGCCGCAGTAATGCGATGAATATCTTCCCCTTTACAAAAAGCATTTATCATATGTCCATCGCCACTTATATGAGCCATTAATCGAAGTTCAATCTGCGAATAATCTGCAGATAGTAAAATAAAATCTTCATTAGCCGGAATGAAGGCTTTCCGTATTTTCCTCCCTCGTTCAGCGCGGATAGGAATATTTTGTAAATTAGGATTTATTGAGCTTAATCTTCCTGTGGTTGTAATTGTCTGATTAAAAGATGTATGGATACGCCTGGTGTTTTTATCTATCAAATTAGGTAAGGTTGTAACATATGTAGATTGCAATTTTGTCAATGAGCGATAATCCAGGATCAGATTAATTATAGGATGAGTATCTCTTAATTTTTGTAAAACTTCCTCGCTGGTAGAATACTGTTTTGTTTTTGTCATTCTTGTATTGGAACTTATTTTAAGTTTTTCAAAAAGAACCACTCCCAATTGTTTTGGAGAGGCTATATTGAAATGCTCATCAACATGAGTATAAATTTGTTTTTCAATTAATTTAATCT
Source organism: Bacteroidales bacterium (assembly GCA_030626465.1). Classification (GTDB taxonomy): domain Bacteria; phylum Bacteroidota; class Bacteroidia; order Bacteroidales; family UBA10428; genus UBA10428. Next base: position 9,396 of record DAOUOU010000028.1, on the reverse strand, counting down.
CATTATCAAGGTGAAATTCATATTCTTTTAAAGTTTTAGTATTAATGTTAAAACCTGTAAGTTCCATATCAGTTAATACTTCTATCAACGGCATTTCAATATCAGAAGCCAGTCTCTGCATCCCTTTTTTAACAATTTCAGCTTGTAATATTCTGTATAATCTATAAGTCATGTCTGCATCTTCACACGCGTAATCTTTTGCCTTTACAATCTCAACCTGGCTCATATTCAGTTGATCTTTGCCTTTCTTTCCAATCAATTCTTCAATACTGATCATTTTGTATCCCAGCAAATTTTCAACAAGATTATCAAGCTTATGTCTTCTTTCGGGATGCAATAAATAGTGAGCAACCATGGTATCAAAGTATGGTTCAGACACATGTATGTTATACTTATTAAGAATTTGTATGTCGAATTTGAGGTTATGTCCTACTTTGATAATATTCTTATTATTAAATATATGCTTAAAATCATATAATGTATTAGTTGATATTTTTTGATCAGATGAGAATGGTATATACCAGGCTTTCCCTTCTTTTGTGCAAATTGCAAGACCAATCATTTCATCATTCAATACATCAAGTCCTGTTGTTTCGGTATCAAAACATATTTCCTTACATTTTTCCAAATGATTTATCAGGTTTTTAAGGTCTGATTCATTTTTTACAAGATTATAAGCTGCTGTATCTGCATTGAACTGCTTAAATTGAGAGCCATTATCCAGACTTTTTGTGACTGGAATATCAAATAAAGTGCCTTGCCCGATAACCTGGTTTTCAATTTTATCTCCAAGTATTCTTTGAGATAAGGTTTTAAACTCTAATTCATTAAAAAGAGATTCTAATAAATGCTTATCCGGTTCTTTCACAATAAATTCTTCCGGATGTATATTTATCGGAACATTAATATCTATAGTAACCAATTTTTTAAATAGCAATATCTGTTCAGCATTTTCTTCGATACTCTCCTTCTGTTTGCCTTTTAGATCATTTGTGTTGGCTAATAAGTTTTCAATGCTTCCGTATTGAGCAATTAGCCTTTTAGCTGTTTTTTCTCCGATGCCAGGGGCTCCGGGGATATTATCCGAAGAATCACCCCAAAGCGCTAATATTTCAATAACCTGAGATGGATTTTCTACTTCAAAATTCTTTTTGACTTCTTCCGTGCCAATTACCTCATTATCTTTCCCCAAACGCCTTGGTTTGTATATATATATCCCTTCCTCAACAAGTTGAGTAAAATCTTTATCAGGAGTCATCATATATACTTCAAAGCCTTGATTCTTAGCTATTTTTGATACAGTCCCAATTACGTCATCTGCTTCAAATCCTTCGTATTCAAGAATGGGAATGCGATAAGCCTCCAGAATTTTTTTAATATACGGAACTGAAAGTTTAATGTCTGGTGGCGTTGCTTCCCGGTTTGCTTTGTATGCTTTATACATTTCATGCCTGAACGTTGGTGAGGGCGGATCGAAAGCCACGGCAATATATCCGGGATTTTCTTTTCTTAAGACTTCATCGAGAGTGTTAATAAAACCAAAAATTGCAGAAGTATTCAATCCTTTTGAATTTCTAATAGGTCTACTAATAAATGCATAATATGCCCTAAAAATTAAAGCATACGCATCCAGTAAAAACAATTTCTTTTTTTCTGCCATAGACACAATTTGCTGAGAAGAATTTCAATTTTGTAGTTGATAAATCTTTTCCACGTGGAACATACAGTATATATATGCTTATAATGTTTGCCGCATCATCACATCCCAACTATTCAAAATTATTAATATCCTTAACAATTCAATAACCAGTCAATCGCAGGCGCAGGTGTTAATGCAATCAATCAAGGTACTTAGTTTATTGTGCTTAATTGAATAATATGTGTTTTTCCCTTCGCGTATAGAATTTAAAATACTTTTGTCTTTCATAATTCCAAGGTGATGAGAAGTTGTAGATTGCTCAATTCCAAGCTTTTTATAAATTTCCGTAACGGTCCTTTTTTTACCATCTTCAAGGAAATTCAATATAGCAATGCGCATAGGGTGGGCAATAGCCCTTAACATATTCGCAGCTTTTTCCAGTTGTTCAATAGTTAATTCATTAATAACCATTAGCATACATATTTAATTATGCAAATATATTAATATTCTACATTTGTTTTCTTAGATTTATTTTTTATAAATCAAATATTGCTCATTTTGAACAGGGCCGGATAAGTTCAGAAAAGAATAATGCTTAATTTAATACCTGCCGGTCAAAATTTGTAAAATTTTTGATTCTAAAGCTTTTAAAATATACAATATTATATATTAAAGTACTGATATTTAAATATTTATGCTTAAATATAGCATTATTCAAAAAGTAAGCAGATAATTTGATTATCTTCTAATAGTACAAGAATTAGCAATGGAATAACAATTTTGAATATCTTTAGAGACATGAAATGCTAATGAAATGGGACAATTGACTAAAATAAAATCACCCGTATCAGAAGATCTTTCCAGGTTTAATTTATTGTTTTCAAAAACGATGAAATCGAAAGTTCCTCTTCTCGATATCATCACAAACTATGTACTCAAACGCAAAGGGAAACAAATACGCCCTTTGTTTGTATTTCTTACTGCAAAAATGATCGGAGAGGTTAATTCTTCCACTTATACAGCTGCTACGCTTATTGAATTGCTGCATACCGCAACATTGATTCACGATGATGTTGTTGATGATTCGTATGAAAGAAGAGGTTTTCTTTCAATAAATGCATTGTGGAAATCCAAAATTGCCGTTCTTCTTGGTGATTATTTGCTGGCAAAAGGTTTACTTATCTCTGTCGAGAACAAAGAATATAAAATTTTAGAAATCGTCTCAGAAGCAGTAAAAGAGATGAGTGAAGGTGAGTTATTGCAAATTCAAAAATCCAGAAAACTAAATATTAGTGAAGAAGAGTATTTTGAAATCATTAGAAAAAAAACCGCCGCACTTATTGCATCTTGTACAGCAAGCGGTGCGCGTTCTGTTACAGCTGATAATACGATAATAAATCAAATGAAAGATTTTGGCATAAAAATCGGTATGGCTTTTCAGATAAAGGATGATTTATTTGATTATGAAAAAACTACCATTACTGGAAAACCGAGAGGAAATGATATTCAGGAGAAAAAATTAACAATTCCCTTGATTGCTTCACTTGCGAAAGCAAGCCCTTCCGAACGAAAAGAAGTGCTAAAACTGATCAATAGAAAATCATCTAAACGATTGACTCACAATAAGATATATAATTTTGTTCATGAAAAAGGCGGTTTGGAGTATGCGAAGAAAAGAATGTACGAATATCGCGATGAGGCACTTAATATTCTAAATAACTTCAAATCAAACGAAGCATTGAAATCTTTGAGTGTATTAGTAAATTTTATTGTTGAAAGAAAAAACTAATTTCCAGTTTTCATAGCCTGGTATACTATTGATGCTATGCGTTTACCAACAATTACGGCAATTTCATCTTGTCTTTTTGTTTTTAGAGTATCAACAGACTTAAATGCTCTCATCAATTTCTCTATCGATGCTTTTCCTACACCTTTAATATCTTCGAGACTATTTTTTATCATAGCAGAAGATCGCTTGGAACGATGAAACTCAATCCCAAATCTATGTGCTTCATTCCTTAAGTTTTGTATCAATTTTAAAGTTGAAGAGTTTTTATCGATGTATATTGGAATTGAATCGTTGTGAAAAAAAATTTCTTCAAGCCTTTTTGCTATACCTATAATTGGTATTTTCTTGTACAAATCTAATTTTTCAAGGCTTTTCACAGCTGAATGGAGTTGTCCCTTCCCTCCGTCAATAATGATTAACTGGGGAAGGTTTTTATTTTCATCTAACAAACGTTTGTATCGCCTGAAAACAATCTCTTCCATTGAAGCATAATCATTAGATCCTTTCACAGTTTTAATATTAAAATGCCGATATTCCTTCTTAGCCGGCTTTCCATTTAAAAATACAACACATGATGCAACCGGATTTGCGCCCTGAATATTCGAATTGTCAAAACACTCTATTCTTTTTGGAATTTCTGTCAGTTGTAAATCATCTTTAACTTTTTGTAATAGTTTCTCCGTTTTAACTCCATACTTGCTTTTTTCATTTATTCTTTGTTTTTGAATCCTGAATTGCTTTGCATTTCTCACTGATAGTTCCAGCAATTTTTTCTTATCTCCCTTTTTTGGAACAATGTATTTTATATTTTCAAGATCTTGAATTGGAATGAAAGGAACTAGTAATTCCAGGGCATTTGAATCAATTTTTTCTCTGATATCAATTATGGCAAATAATAATAATTCTTCAGGTTGTTCATCGAGGCGTTTTAGCAATTCAATGGTATGCGACTGAACAATTGCCCCATTTATTACTTTTAGAAAATTGACAAAGGCTCTGTTGTCTTCCTCTACGAAACTAAAAACATCTATATTGTTCAGTTTAGGATTTACTATAGTTGACTTGCTTTTATACCGTTCCAGTAAAAGAATTTTCTGTTTAATATTTTCCGCTTCTTCAAATTTGTATTTCCTGGATAAATCTTGCATTATAGTTTTTAGATGAAGAATAACCTCCTGTAAATTCCCCTTTAGTATCTTTCTTATCTGAACAATAGAATTTTGATACTCTTTATTTGTCTGTAATCCCTCACAAGGTCCCCTACAATTGCCAATATGATATTCGAGGCATTTTTGATATTTTTTGTTTTTGATATTTTCAGAAGTAAGACTATAGCTGCACGTTCTTATCTGATAAATCTGCCTTACTAAATTCAACAGTGTCTTTACCATAAAAGCTGAAGTATACGGCCCAAAATATTCTGAGCCGTCCTTTGTGAGTTTTCTGGTTGAGAAAATTCTTGGGAAAGATTCATTTTTTATACAAATCCATGGAAAAGTTTTATCATCTTTTAATAAAACATTATATTTTGGTTGAATTTTTTTAATTAAATTGTTTTCTAACAAAAGCGCATCCGATTCATTTTCTACAACAATATGTTTTATATCTGTTACTTGCTTTGTAAGAATTCTTGTTTTAAATGATTCTTGCTTTTTTTTACTGAAGTAAGAAGATACCCTGCTTTTTAATTTTTTTGCTTTCCCAACATAAAGAATTTTTCCATTCCTGCCAATAAATTGATAAACGCCAGGAGAATTTGGCATACTATTTATAACTTTTTTTAGATCGCTCATTTCAAGCTATGTGTTCCACGTGGAACATTTATTGTTTATCGACCTATGTGTACTAATAAAACACTAATATCTGACGGCGAAACTCCGGGGATTCTTGAAGCCTGTCCTATGGTTTCAGGCTTTTTTGAAATCAATTTTTGTCTTCCTTCTGTGCTTATTGAAGTCATCTTATTGTAATCTAAGCCTTTATAAATTTTTATTCTTCCCAACCGACTAATTTTATTTGCAATTTGCTTCTCTCTTTCTATATAACCACTGTATTTTAGTTCAATTTCGATGCTTTCTGTTAAATCATCCGCATTGGAGCTCATGCTTTCTATCAATTGCTTAAAACTATTTACTGTATCACTTAATTCTTTTAAGGATATTTGTGGTCGCTTTGCTATATCAATTAATTTGACCTTTTGCTTAATTACTGATTCACGATTCTTTTCCAGAAAAATGTTTATTTCTTGCGGTTCTATACTATAATCTTCCAGAAATTTAATTATTGCTTCTTTCTCTCTAATTTTTTTGTTAACCAGATCGTACCTATTTCCTTTTGCCAAGCCAATTTCATGAGCCTTCCTTGTTAACCTCTCATCACAATTATCCTGTCTTAGTAAGATTCTATATTCTGCTCTTGAAGTAAACATTCTATATGGTTCATCAACTCCTTTCGATACCAGATCATCTATTAATACACCAATATAAGATTCATCTCTATTCAATATAAATTCTTCTAAATTATTCGCTCTATTATGAGCATTTATTCCTGCCATTAATCCCTGCCCTCCAGCCTCCTCATATCCTGTCGTGCCATTTATTTGACCTGCGAAAAATAAATTCTTTATTTTCCTTGTCTCCAGGCTGTATCGCAATTGTGTTGGAGGATAATAATCGTATTCAATCGCATAACCTGGCCTGAAAATGTTTACCTTTTCCAGTCCTGATATATTCCTTAATGCTTTTAATTGAGTTTTCAATGGCAGACTGGATGCAAAACCGTTAATATAGTATTCAATAGTATTTTCACCCTCAGGTTCTAAAAAAAGCTGGTGTTTATCCCGTTCTGAAAAAGTTACAATTTTATCTTCTATGCTCGGACAATATCTCGGTCCTATTCCTTTTATGGTGCCGTTATACAATGGAGAATCCTGAAAACCTTCCTTCAATACATCATGCACTTTCTTGTTTGTATATGTAATATAACAACTTTTATTAGTTGTTATTTTTTCTCTTGCCAGGAAAGAAAAATTCCCTCCTTCAATATCTCCCTTTTGCTCCTCCAATACATTAAAATTGATAGTTCTTCCGTCTATCCTTGCAGGCGTGCCAGTTTTCATACGCCCAACTTCAAATCCCAAATCATACAATTGTGATGAAATACCCTTTGAAGGAGATTCTGATATTCTTCCTCCTTTTAGTTTTGTCTTCCCAATATGAATAATTCCATTTTCAAATGTTCCATTCGTAAGAACCACAGTTTTTGAAAAAAACTCAACTCCAAGCCTAGTTCTAACGCCGGCTATTGCTTTCCTTTTTATAATAAGCTCGTTTACACTGTCTTGCCAAAAATCAATGTTTTTATTACTCTCCAGTACTTTTCTCCATTCTAATGAAAATATAAATCTATCACACTGTGCTCTGGGGCTCCACATTGCCGGTCCTTTGCTTCTATTGAGCATTCGGAATTGAATCATGCTTCTATCAGTAACTATGCCGCTAAATCCTCCCAAAGCATCAATTTCCCTGATAATCTGCCCCTTTGCGATGCCTCCCATAGCAGGATTGCACGACATTTGCGCAATTTTTGTCATATCCATGGTAATCAGCAAAACCTTACTTCCCAGAATAGCAGCTGCTGATGCAGCTTCACTTCCGGCATGCCCGGCTCCAACAACTATAACATCATACATCTAAAAATTTTTTGCAAATATACTATGAATTACATATTTATACTCATTCTAAATACTTTAGATAGCAATCTTCCTTTTCGTGCATTATCTCCCTTTGCTCAATGGTTTTATCTCTATACCCTAATAAATGCAGCAACCCATGTACCAATACACGATTCAATTCCATTATGAAATTCCCTTTCGAATATATATTTGCATTTCTCTTTATTGCAGGTACACAAACATATATTTCTCCTGAAACAGTATTCAAATAAGAATTGTCGAAGGCGATAATGTCTGTTGGGTAGTTATGATGTAAATATCTCTTATTGATACTAACGATCGAAATATCGTCAACAAATATATAATCAATTTCCTTTATTACTTTTTCTTCCTGCCCGGCGATCTTGTTTAGCCATTCTTTATATAGAATTGTGTTATCTAATTGAAATTCAGCAACTTGAACATAAAAATTTATAATCAACTTATTTCATGTTAAATTCAAGTTCCACTGTGGCTCCGTTCCTGCTAAATTTGATATTATCCGACAATTTTTCCATTAAAAATATGCCTCTCCCATTAACATTTTCCAAATTTTCCGGAGCAGTCGGGTCAGGAACATTCTCGAAATCGAAACCTTTTCCCTCGTCATCAACCTTCACATTCAATTTCTTTTCTTCTAAACTAAATGAAATTGTGACATTCTTTTCTTCATTTAATCTGTTACCATGCATAATAGCATTATTTGCCGCTTCCAGTGCAGCAATAAGGATATTACCATACAAATCTTCTCCAATATGAAAATCATCAGAAATTTCATCTATAATTTTTTCAACTTTCCTTAGGTTTTCAATTTTCGATGGTATTTTTATCACTTTTTTCATTATTAGTTAAAGATTATTCTGTCATCCGATTATACTAAATTAAAGAGATAATGTTACCATAGCAATTTTTTTTTACAACGAATTTCTTTAAACCGTTACAAATTTACAATGAATCTTTCAATATTTTACATCAATTACTTAACCATTCTGATGGATTTTGTAATTCGAGTTCTTTCCAAATCTCCAAGTGAATAATAGTTTCACCGCTTTTAACATCAGAATAAACAATACCAATTATTTGTTTTGTTTCTACTATATCACCAACTTTTACACTAACATTTATTAAATTATGATAAACAGTAAAGAAATTTCCATGCCTTATGATCACTGTGCTATTAGCTCCTTTTATAGCGAATATTTTTGAAACTTCGCCTTTGAATAAAGCTCTTACTTTTGAGTTTGGAACGGTAGATATATCAATTCCATTATTTTTTACTTTCAAGTTCTTCATGACTGGGTGGTTATTTTCTCCAAAAAATTCAGTAATAACGCCTCTCTCGGTCGGCCAGGGTAATCTTCCTCTATTTTTTTCAAAATCTAGTGTTATCAATCTTTCCTGAGGTGTTAATGATTTAAATTTTTTTCTCTTAGTTTCTTCCTTAATTAAATCTTCTATTTCTTTCTCCAGTCTTTTAGCAATACGCTTCTTATCGTCCAGTTCTTTTATTAATACAGATTCTTTTTTTTTAAGCGTATTTATAATTATGTCAGCTTCCTCAATTTCCATTTTAAGAGTTGCTCTTTCTGTGAGCTTTCTATTAATCAATTTTACTTTATCTTTTTTGTTTTCATTAAGCTTTATAATCTTTTTTTCAATTACTTCATTTAGTTTGTTTATTAAATTAATTTGCTTAATTCTATAATCTTTATATTGCTGTAAATACTTAAATCTCAAATAAAACTGGTTAATATCCTCCGATGCCAGCAAATACATAAAATTTAAATTATTGTTTCGGTTTTTAAATGCATGGTATACCAAATTTGAATATTCATCTTTTACCTTGGCCAAATCATTTTTTAATGATTCGAACGTTTTTTCATTCTCCTTTTTTTCTCTTTCAATTTCCTCTATTTCACGATTTAATTCTTTTATTATTCTATTTCTATTATATATCTTTCTGCTTATCAATTTGAATTCATTAACTGTATTTTCCTTTTTACCTCTTGTATCCTCCAACAATTTATTTGTTAACTCAATTTCCTGTTCAATTTTTCTCTTTCGCTTTAATAATTCATTCCTATCATTTACCTGTAAAACAGAAAAAGTGTGAAGAGGCAATTGAAGCGTGGGAAAAAATTATTGATATTGACTCCGAATATGGAATACATGAAAGATTGGAACTATTAAGAAGAAATTGCAGATGAAATATTTGGTAAGATATATTTTTACAATTGTTCTGGTTATACTTTGTTT
>DAOUOU010000017.1 GCA_030626465.1 Bacteroidales bacterium | reverse complement strand
TTGTTCCATCAGATTCAACCAGTTCCCTTCCTTATCAATATTACGTGTAGCATAGTGATTATTGAACGATCGTCCTCCGTTTGAAGGATTGTACCTGGTATCTGTAACTCCATATAGCTGGGTGAAGAATTCCCGTAATGAAAACATGCCGGTAGCCAGCATGAAAGTCTGGTCTCGATAATATCCCGAACGCCAGTCACCTTTCTGAAAATTCTTGGCCATGGTTATCTGGGCAATTTCTTTGCCGTCACCAAAAATTCCAAACTTTGCCTTTCCTGTAAGAACTTCCTTACGACCGGCAATGCTCAGATTTCTACTCTGATTGGCAAGTAAATAATCGTCGAGTACTTCCTTCTTAAAATTCTGAAACGATAATTGTGCTAATATTTTCTCAGCAACAGGCATCAGATTTCCTTCATTTTTATTCAAAAATATAATACAGGCAGCAGTTCTGCAATGTAACTAACAGATTATATTCAGATAAGTTTTTCAATCACAAAGAATCCTGCCAGCCAGTATACTTTGTATCACGCTATTTACTAATTTTATAGCCAGGATAATTGAATATGAAAATTTTACTCCTGGCAATAGTACTGGTTGCTTTTTCCTTTATTGCACTTGGTATAGGCATTTTCTTCCGTCGCGGAGGCAAGTTCCCCGATACTGAGATAGGACGTAATAAGCACATGCATGAGTTGGGCATCTACTGTGCTAAATGCGAAGAAAAGAAGCTGTGGAAAAAAATGAGGAAAAAACAAAAAAATAATATCAACCCTTCCAGGCTGAAAATTGATCTGACCAGACTTCCCTAAACATTTCACCTGTAAAGTTGTTTTTCTGATAAAGTACACTATATGATTCTCAAAGTTATACTTGTTACGATTATATTGCTGGCAATTGCTACGCTTGGGATGGGCATAAAAATCCTTTTTAATAAAACTTCCAATCCTCCTTCCGGAAGCTGCCTGACAGCAAATGACCCAGATCAGAAATTAAGCTGTGGCTGTGGAATGGGTTTATGTGTAAAGGACTGAGTGATTAATTGATTAATCGATGAACTGATGAACTGATGAACTGATGAACTGATGAACTGATGAACTGATTAAATGAAGTTAATAAATCGAAATTCGTCATTTTATCAGTTCCCCAACCGAGCCTTGCGAGCTCCTTCTCCATAGTAAAATTACGAAGGAGAAGCTCGGCGTAGCCAATTCTCCAGTTCTCCAACCGAAGCGAAGCTGAGCTCACGACCAGAGGGAGTAATCAAGGCTGAAAAAAATTTAGTTCAGTATGAGACAGAATACCCCCTATAATCTTTACCCGGCTAATAATGTTCGGACGGGCCCCTAAAAGGGGGATGGATTAAGGATATTTAAATAATTTCTTCCCCCTTTGAGGGGGAAAAGAAGGGGGTGTATCTTCTGTCTTCGTTCTTCCGTCTTTCAACTTCATTCTTAATTTTTAATTATTAATTATTAATTTTTTCCACATCTGACTTCCGACTTCTGACTTGCAAACTTATTCCGCTTCATCTACTATATGCGCTTGCATGCCAGGTGTTGAAAAAACATTAAAATTTCCTTCTTCATCACTATAAATAAGGTATGCTTCCAGCTCATTTTGTGAAGAAAGAAACTCCTTGCTTCTATCAAGACCCATTACCATAAAGGCAGTGGCATAAGCATCTGCTGTAATGCATTCATCTGCAAGCACTGTTGCACTTAGTAGTCGACTTAATACCGGGTATCCTGTTTTGGGATCAATACTATGAGCATACTTCACTCCGTCTCTTTCAAAAAAACTTCCGGTAATTGCCTGATGTTGCCAGTGATTTTGTTCTAATGGCTATTACTGCCTGCAAATTTACACCGGGAATAAAATTCCCTTCCTCCGGACGGTCTATTCCTATCTTCCAGTCTTCACCTTTAGGATTTAAACCCTTACACTTTAGCTCCCCACCTATTTCTACCAGGTAGTTTTTTATCTTCTTGCTGTCAAGGAACTCAGCAACAACATCAACAGAATAGCCCTGAGCAATAGCATTTACATCAAGCATTACCGACGGATGATCTTTTACTATCTGATTTTCAATTAATTGAATTTTTTCCATTCCGACAAATCGCAGCAAACTATCTATGGTAATACTATCCACTTCTATGCCAGGTGTAAATCCAAATCCCCAGGCATTAACAATGGGCGCAACTGTTATATCGAAAGCACCATCGGTTTTTTCATAGACTTCTTTTGCCTCTTCAAAAATTTTAATGATTTTTTCATCTATCTCAACAGCAGGATCATTGTTATTTATTCTGGCAATTATAGATTGCGGTTCATATGTTGAAAGGGAAAGATCAAAATCGCGTAGTACCTGTTTAATTTCTGCCTGTAAATTTTTGTTTTTCTTGAACTCGTATGTAATATTGAAGGTAGTACCCTGAGTATCCCCTCCAATTTTTTTATATTCCAGTTCAGGTTCGTCATAAATCCATACTGCTATTGCAACAGCAACAATTACAATTGTTGGAGTAATAAGTTTTTTATTCATGCTAATCCAAATTAAAAGAGGCTTTCTCAGAAGCCTCCATGCAAGTTATAAAGTTTTCTTTATCCTCCAAAATCATCAAAGTCAACCATCTCCTCGGGTACTCCCAGATCGTAAAGGGTTTTCTGAACAGCATCGTTCATCATGGGAGGGCCGCACATGTAGAATTCAATATCTTCAGGTTCTTCATGATCTTTCAGGTAATTGTCATACAGTACCTGGTGAATAAAGCCAACATAACCAGTCCACTTATCTTCGGGGAGCGGTTCTGACAAAGCAATATGAAAAGTAAAATTTGGAAATTTTTTCTCGATGGCTCTGAACTCATCCTCATAGAATATTTCTCTCTTTGACCGTGCACCGTACCAATAAGATACTTTTCTTTTTGTTTTTAAAGTATGGAACAAATGGAACAAGTGTGAACGTAAAGGTGCCATACCTGCTCCTCCACCAATATACAACATCTCACGATCAGTATCTTTAATAAAAAATTCTCCATAAGGCCCTGATATTGTCACTTTGTCTCCCGGCTTACGCAAAAAGATATAGGATGAACAAATCCCCGGAGGAACATTGGCAAAAGCTCCTTTCGCTCTATCCCATGGTGGAGTGGCTATACGAATGTTAAGCATGATCATGTTACCTTCAGCAGGATGATTTGCCATCGAATAAGCACGAAATGTTTCCTCGGTATTTTTCATTTTTATATCCCACATCCTGAATTTATTCCACTCATCGCGAAATTCCTTTTCGACATTAATATTGCGAAAGCTCATTTCGTATTTCGGAACATCAATCTGAATATATCCACCGGAACTGAAATCAAGATGCTCACCCTCGGGTAGCTTTACAACAAATTCTTTAATGAATGTGGCAACATTGTGATTCGATACTACTTCGCACTCCCATTTTTTTATACCCATAACTTCTGCCGGCACTTCAATCTTCATATCCTGACGTACTTTTACCTGGCAGCCCAGGCGCCAGTTTGCAGCCTGTTCCTTTCGGGTAAAGAAACCTGTTTCGGTGGGCAGGATTGCCCCGCCACCATTGTGAATCTGACATTTGCACATCCCACAAGTACCACCACCTCCACATGCAGATGGTAAGAATATTCCAGAATCTGACATGGTTGATAACAGGGTGCTGCCGGGTTGAACAATTAATACTTTCTCTCCTTCATTAATATCAAGGGTAACTTCTCCCTGAGGGGTAAGTTTTTTTCTTGCATAAAGTAGAACTGCTACCAATAGTAGGATAACGAAAAGGAATACTCCTATACTTGTTATGATTATTCCGAATTGAGTCGTCAGTAATATCATTTCGCTGCCAATATTTTCATTAAAGTTTAATCCCCATGAAACTCATGAAAGCAATACCCATAAGCCCTGTAATAATAAAAGTAATCCCAAGTCCTCTGAGTGGTGCTGGGATACTTGAGTACCTTATCTTTTCGCGAATTGCCGCAATCCCGACTATTGCAAGGAACCAGCCAACTCCGGAACCTAATCCGAATGAAGTGGCTTCAATTATTGAATTGTATTGGCGTTCCTGCATAAACAGGGAACCTCCTAAAATGGCACAATTAACAGCGATCAACGGAAGAAAAATACCCAAAGAGGAATACAAAGCAGGGGAAAATTTTTCAATCACCATCTCTACCAGCTGAACCATTGAAGCTATAACTGCAATAAACATGATAAAGGTGAGAAAACTTAGATCTACATCAGCCAACTGAGGACTTAACCACAAAAGGGCTCCTTCTTTTAAAAGATAATTTTCAATCAGATAGTCGACCGGAACTGTGATCCCGAGAACAAAAATAACTGCAATTCCTAATCCTACGGAGGTTTTTACTGTCTTTGATACTGCAAGATAAGAGCACATGCCCAAAAAGTAGGCAAATATCATATTATCAATAAAAACCGATTTAACAAATATATTGATCAAATTCTCCATAAAGCATTAATGAGTTTCTATAAGATCCTGATTTTTGCTACGTTGCACCCATATTATAATGCCAACAGTAATAAGTGCCATCGGAGGAAGAATCATCAAACCATTATTGACATAGCCTGTTTTGTACAATCCTATCTTTTCAAGGACGGGATATCCATAAATAGTACCTGAGCCTAATAGTTCACGAAAAAAAGCGACTATTATCAGTATTATTCCATATCCTGCCCCATTGCCAACACCATCAAGAAAAGATGGCCACGGCCTATTCCCAAGGGCAAAAGCCTCGAGACGACCCATGATAATGCAATTGGTGATGATTAAACCCACAAAAACTGAAAGTTGTTTGCTTACATCATAGGCAAATGCTTTCAGTATCTGGTCTACAAGAATTACCATGGTGGCAATTACTGTAAGTTGAACGATGATACGGATGCGGGGAGGTATGTAGTTTCTTAGCAAAGATATTATTACATTCGAAAAAGCAGTGACTGCCACTACCGATATTGCCATGACAATAGACGGTTTAAGCTTGACAGTGATGGCAAGAGCTGAACAAATACCCAACACCTGAACGGTAATGGGATTGTTGGTCCCTAGAGGCTCTTTAAGTAGTTTTATATTCTTCGTTGAAAATAATGGTTCCCTGTCACCCATGATCATTAGTTTCTTTGAGTTTCAAAAAAAGTTCTATAACTAACCAGACAATCGTATAACATATCTTCCAGTCCCTTGCTTGTAATTGTCCCACCCGAGATAGCATCAACAGCATACTTGTTCAGATCATCGGTACCTCCTTTTGCTACCTCGATGGATTGAAACTGGCCATCCTTAAATATTTTCTTTCCTTTAAAATCCTCCTGAAACCAGGCTTCTTTGATTTCGGCACCCAGTCCCGGAGTTTCTGATTTGTGATCAAAGACAGCTCCATATACAGTATTTAAATCACTCTCGAGAGCTATATATCCCCAAATTGGTCCCCATAGTCCTTTCCCCCATAAAGGAATAACATAGTAGATTTCCCTTTCTTTCTCACAAACAAATACAGGAAGTTGCCTTTGAAAGTTGGCCTTATCAATCATACTATTTATTGTTTTTTTATCAACTGTTTTGAAATTTATAAAACCTGAAATATAGTTCTTGAAAGGACTCTCTCTTCTCTCCTGTATCTGACTTTCATACTTTTTAATCTTATCAATCTTTGCAACTTCTTTTTTCAAATCAACATCAAATGCAATAACTCCCTGAAGTTTCTCACCTTCAGGATTGACAACATAACCATCCGTAATGTATTTTTTAAAAAGTTCTTCCGCATTCTTTTTATTACTCTCGACCCGGACAGACGTAAGAATATTCTGCATCGCTTCCAGCTTAATATTCATGTCCTGATGCGGCTTAAGTTGTATTGCAATTACTGAAAGCACGGCAGCAACAATAATTACCATGATCGAGGAAAAAATGAATATATAGAGGTTACTAAAGCTTTTCATCTCAAGATTGAAATTATTAGTTATGAATTAGAAGTCTCAAATCGTTTCATTCGTCTTTTTATATTGGCTTCCACCACATAATGATCAATAAGCGGTGAAAAGACATTCATTAGTAAAATCGCAAGCATAACACCTTCGGGATAAGCAGGATTAAGCACCCTGATAAGTATTGCCAGTATTCCAATAAGAAAACCATAGATGTATTTTCCCTTCTCAGTCTGCGCAGCTGATACAGGGTCTGTTGCCATGAATACAGCCCCGAAAGCAAATCCTCCAATAATCAGGTGTTGCCATGCCGGTACAGACATGTAATCATTTACAGCAAAGAGATTCAGGATGAATCCCATTAATAATCCTCCGGTAAATACAGAAATGATGATCTTCCAGCTTCCTATACCCGTGTAAATAAGTATGATAGCCCCGATTAATATTGCCAGTGTAGATGTTTCACCTATTGAACCGGGAATGGTTCCCATAAACATATCCATAGGACTAAAAGGCATGGCTTCAAGTTTATCAGATGCAGCATAACCCATAACAGTTTCTCCCGAAAAACCGTCAATTACTCCCGAACCATCATTAAGTCCTGCTATCCAAACCTTATTCCCTGACATTTCCGAAGGGTATGCAAAAAACAAAAACGCCCTGGCAGTGAGAGCAGGATTAAGAATATTCATTCCTGCACCTCCAAATACTTCAACGCCAATAATGACAGCAAAGGCAGTTGCTACGGCAACCATCCATAACGGAACATCCACAGGCATAATAAGAGGAATGAGCATCCCTGTCACAAAGAACCCCTCAGGAACATCATGTTTGCGAATTTGAGAAAAGATAATTTCAATGGTTAATCCTGTTGCATAGGATACAACAATAATTGGAAGTACCTTAAAAAATCCATAGCCAAGTAATTGCCAGAAGCTTTTCGCAGCAATCTCACCTATTGAGAGAAAATGAAAATATCCAACATTCCACATACCAAATAATAGTGCCGGAATCATTGCCAGGACAACAATGATCATGGTTCGTTTCATATCGATAGCATCTCTGATGTGAGACCCTGAATGAGTTACTTTATTGGGAACAAATAATAGAGTTTCGAAAGCATCAAATAAAGAATGGAACTTTTCAAGTTTGCCTCCTATCTCAAAATTCGGTTTAATTGTATCTAGTAATTTTCTGAGCCCTTTCATTAATAATTTTTTCAATTCATTTACCAGGGGAATTATTAGTTCATCTCTTTAATCATTAAATCAAGTCCTTTCCTAACAATCTCCTGAATATTTGTTTTAGAAGTATCAACAAACTCACACAGCGCAAAGTCTTCTTCAGCAACTTCATAAATACCTAACTTTTCCATCAGATCAATATCTTCAATAATAATCGCCTTTAGTAACTGCATAGGATAAATGTCCATCGGAAATACTTTTTCAAAACTTCCTGTAATCATCAGCGACCGCTTACCTCCTTTGATATTTGTATTAATTTTATATTCTTTTCTTGGTAAAAGCCACGACCAGAAAGAATACGATATGGAATACTTATCGAATCCGGGTGAAAGCCAACCCATAAATTCGTATTGATCTCCTTCGGGAATTACGGTAATTTGTGAATCGTAGTAACCAAGAAATCCATTTTTAGTCACTTTTGTTCCAGTAAGCACATTACCGCTAATATATCGAACATTTCCTTCTTTAATATTCTCCTCTGTAATTGAGCGAATACAACAACCAGCAATTGTTTTGTAATATTTTGGTTTAAGAACTTCCGAACCGGTAAGCGCAATAATGCGTGAAGCATCATATTGACCATACATGAATAACCTGCCTATAGCGATGACATCCTGAGGTGCAATTGTCCAGACTATATCCCCCTTATTGACAGGATCGATAAAATGGATCTGAGTTCCAACATTTCCTGATGGATGAGGCCCTTTGAACCGGTTTATCTGCACGCCCTGCGCTTGCGTGAATACTGAAGACGGCGGGTATTCACTGTCTACATTAAGATGAACTTTCCCTCCGCATAACTTTATCAATGAATCAACACCGGCCTGAAACTCTTTTTCCATACCTTTCACAATAAAATCGTAATCGGGAGCTAAGGGAACGGTATCGAATGCAGATATAAATATAGATTTTGGTGTTTCGTCAGGTTTTGCGATAACATTGTATGGACGTTGACGAATAGCCGGCCATAAACCACTATCAAGTATGTTTTTTATTACTTTTTCACGCGATAAAGCAGAAGGCTCTTCTTTCTCAAAGCTTTCATATTCAATTGCATCATCAGGTTTAACAATAACCTCTAGAATACGACGTCGTTCACCACGGTTTATAGTTTGCACCTGCCCGCTGACCGGTGATGTAAATTTCATTTCCGGCTGGTACTTATCATAGAACAAAACTGAGCCTGCTTTGACAATATCTCCGACCTTTACAGCAAGTTTAGGCATTAAACCGTGAAAATCTGTTGGTTTAACCCCAAAAAGTTCAGCCATACCTGCTTTAACAAAGATCTTCTCTGCTTTACCTTTTAGTCTTATGTCCAGTCCCCTTTTAATTGTTATCTTATCAGACATACCAGCAAACAGCTTTTTTATGTGGCACAAAAATAGCTATTTTTAAAACTTAAACAACCAAAGTAAAAATAACAATCAGAAATTCTGATAAACTAACTAATAATTCAATGTTTTGTTTATCAGATTCTTAATAACCAAATCATTTTGTCTCATGAACAAAGATGTTGTTATGTTCGAGCTTCCCTTCTTTAATATATCATTGCCTGGCTTAAAAATAATTTCCGGATTAATTCTGATGAATATGATTTTTATAGCTGTATCGGGTCAGAACTTTATTCCGGCAAATGAATTTTGTAATGATCCGAATATTAAAACTATACTCTTAAATCGTTCAGGATGGGATTTATCCATGCCGGTAATTTATCTTGGTGAGAATGAAAAATTAAGCCTGCGTTTTGATTGTATCGGAGAACAAGTTGAAGAGTATAGCTATTCTCTCATAGCCTGTACATACAACTGGGAAATAAATGAAAATCCGCAACACTTTTATCTCGATGGATTTAATAATACTCCTGTGTATGATAAGTATTCCTCTTTTAATACAAGCAAATATTTTACGCATTTCTCAGCAGAAATTCCCGGAGAAGATTTAAGTTTTCTAAGGAGCGGTAACTATATTCTCAGGGTTTATGAGAGCAGGAATCCTGATAGTGTAATATTTACACGCAGATTTTGTCTTGCCGAACGTTTTGCTGAGGTATCTGCACGAGTCAAAAAACCAAACAGTCAGAACCAGGAAATTCAAATCGAAATTGATCTTAACGATCTTAATTTAATAAATCCTTTGGCTGAAATTAAGGTAGTGATCATTAAAAACAACGACTGGAATAACATAGTGCCCATCGCCTTTAAACCGCTATTACACGACAATAAACTGGTTCTGGATATACCCTACCAGGTAATGGCTGGCGGCGGAAATGAATTTCGCTATTTCGATATAAAAAGTATCAAATACATTTCCGACAGGGTAGACAGTATCAAGTATATAAGTCCCGAAACACATTTTTATTTAAAACCTGATATAATTAAACAATTCAAACCCTATTTTTCGTCTACCGATCTGAACGGAAGGTTTTATATTGATATGCCTGAGGCTCACGACCGGCATCTTGAATCTGATTATGTTTATGTCCATTTTACCCTTGAAGCTCCCCAACCATTTGGATCGGATGTTTATGTATACGGTGCACTTACATACTGGAAAACTGATCAGAATAATTTTATGATCTATAATGCTGAGAGAAGTGTATATGAAAAAATAATGTTATTAAAACAGGGGTATTACAACTATGCCTATGCAACAAAGGATTATAATAACCCAAAGATGAATTTCGATCTCACAGAGGGGAATCACTCCGAAACCGAAAACGACTATCTTATATTTGTTTATCTGAAGAATCCGATGAGCGACTTTGACCGGCTTGTTGGTTTCGAAATCATCAATAGTACAGAAGCTGAACGATAAACCTCAATCCACTGGCATTGCACGAGGTTTATTTATTCCCCGTAGGAAAATTAAAACAATCTGATATGGATAGGGGTAAAACTCATCTAAGCATTTTCAATATTGTAAATAACTCATAATATAATGCTTTTGAATATTCATAAGACATAACTATTTTTGGTTAAAAGACCAGGGAATGGATGCGAAAAAGATTACAAACCTGAAAAAAGGAAAGCCAAAGCTGAACTGGTTAAAAAATAAGTTTGTTCTGGTGGCTATTGTTTTTATTATCTGGATTTGTTTTTTGGATGAAAATAATCTTCTGGAACGTGTTCAAAATATAAGAGAACTAAAGCAACTGGAAGTCGACAAAGAATACTACATAAAGAAAATAACTGAAGACACCCAACGTTTAAACGAGCTTAGAACCGACAACGATAACCTTGAGAAGTTTGCAAGAGAGCAATACCTGATGAAAAAGGACAACGAGGATGTTTTTGTGATTGTTGAAGAGTGATGGGATGAGTCGGAAGTCCGAAGTCGGGAGTCGGAAGTGGAAAAAATTAATAATTAAAAATTAAAAATTAAGAATGAAGTTGAAAGACGGAAGAACGAAGACACAAGATTAAAGACAAAAGTCGGAAGTCGGAAGACTGAAGACAGAGGTCGGGAATCCATAGTCCGAGGTAGGGAGTTGGAAGTCATGAGTCAGTCCGACTTCGCCAAACCTGCCTGACTGGTTGCGCCAGCAGGACAGGCAGGGCTACGGCGGATGAAAAAAGTCCGAAGACAGAAATTTGATGAACTGATGAACTGGTGAAATGACGAATTTCGATTTATTAACTTCAGTTCATCAGTTCATCAGTTCATCAGTTCATCAGTTAATCAACTTTTTGCCTTCCTTGTCCAGTTTTCTGAAGAGTTCCAACAAGCTTCTTGCATCATCGTCATAATAAGGATATCCGGTTTTATTAAGAAATGTGATAGCAGCCTGCTTTACAGGTACTTTTTTGTAGTATTTTTTATGAGCATAATTCATATATTTTACCACTTTGAAACCATTGAACCAGGTAAAAAATCGCTTCCGGAATGATTCAGATGAAGAGGTGTTTTTCTTTATTTCCATCAATTTTTCATAGAACTTATGATCAATGAGAAATTCTCTTAATGCTTCCGGCCAGTCTGTAATTAGTAGTTTCAGCGCATTAGCAGATAAATCATAAAGATCATTCACAGATCTGAACATTTGCTCCAGATCAAAGAATGCCTCCCCTGTATATGTATAATAAAATTCCTCCTCTTTTTCTGATAACCTGGCAACCACAGGTCCTGTTCCAAATGGTACTCTTTTCGAAGGTCGTGGAGACAGAAAAACACAAGTTTCACGTACTTCTGCAAATGCTCTGTTTGGGAATACTTTATTCAGAAAATAAAAATCTTCACCTGCCTGTCTACGGTTCATTCCTCCCTGGCTGGTATACACATCAGCTCTGATTCCAAAACAGGAACCTATTGTATAGTTGGAGTAGGGAAATCCGGAATATTCCAAAATGTGCTTATAATAGCGCAGATGAAGCTCGTAGTCTGTGATTGCTTTATAGATATGTTCATTATATTCCTGACCTTCAAGATCGTGGGCAAACTGTAAAATACAACCACCAAAATTATTATGAGTGCACATTATTTTCTCCACCGCTGTAAAATAATTGTATTCAACTTTGGTATCAGCATCCAGTGAAAGAATAAGTCCTTCCGGTTTTTTTATCAGGTTAAATCTGTGAATAGCTTCATCCATTCCTATCTTTCTGGCTAATCCTGCTCCCGCATGCTTTTCCGGAAGATTATCAGCGAGAATTGAATGATACTTGAATTTCGTGCTGCTATTGTTCAGTTCCCACAACTGCAAGCTGTTAAATATTTTTAAATTTTTGTTTTTATTCTCTTGCGAATCATCTTCTGAAAAATTAACAACAATGATAACTTCAACATCTCCCCCGGGTTGATCTGCGAGTTTTAACGATTCCAGTGTATTTGTTATACTATCTTCAAGATATGCCGGAATAACGACCATAAAGCGTAAGAGCCCCGATGGGGGCTCTTTAATCTGTGGCATCATAAAATGATACTTCTGTATATATCTCTCGGCAAAAGTCATGAGTTATGAAGTTAATCTTCATCTTCCATCTCATTCCTATAATTTTCGTTAATACCCTGGACAACTGCTTTTGTTATATTTAATTCGTCGTTAGCATACAAAATATTTCCTCCAAAAGTAGTTCCAAGAATAAACTGGTACTCACTTGCTGCTTCAAGACCTTTCAAATACTCCATGATAGAATTCAACACCTTGCGATGAGCTACCTGTTCTTCTTCGGCCAACTGAAGTTGAAGATTATTCTGAAGCTGGTACAAAGCCTGTTCTTTTTGCATTAATTGCTGCTGGATCTGTTCAGCTTCTGCACGGGTTACGAGTTGACGATCGATCTTGTACTGAAAGTCTTCCATGTCTTTCCGAAGAGCCTTCTCTTTTGTGGCCAGCTGGGCTTCAGAGGTTTTAACCTTTCCCTGTAAATCTTTCTGCAAATCAGAGTACATGTCGTAATTGCTGAGAACACTGTCGATATTTAGATACACTATACCACCATTAATCGTAGGTAAGGCTATCTTCTCTTCATCTGATTTATCAGTTGAAGCAGTGTTATTCTTGTTAGCAAAAAACAGGATATAAAGTACAATAATAGCCGCCAATGCAATTGCACTTAAAATTGTTGATAGATTTTTCATTATGAACGTTCTAAATGATTATCAAATTTTTGCGATACAAAAATAAGATTTTAGAGATAAGTGGGGGGGGAAAAGAGAAAAATATTGCTTAGCTGCAGGATAATAATCAGGGTGCCTCTATTACTATAATTCTGGGCAGGGAACCCTTCCTTTTTTTGATCTCTTCGGAAGAAGGAATTTATAGGTGAGAGTAACCTCGTGCGAGCCCCTAACATCTGATAACAAATTGGAAATTGTGAAATCGTAGCTATATCCGATGTTCAGTTGCCGTGTTTTTATACCTACCAGAAATACCATTGCGTCTCCCCTGTGTGAATTTACCAGTGGAATACCTCTGTACCAGATCCCCAGTACAATAGGATAATTATACCAGTAGACGCCAAGATCAAGCTGTTGAATACTCTTCTGGTTTTTATACATAAATGCAAACGTCATGGTCTCGTCACTGGGTTTTAATAATTTGCCTTTTCTTCTAAACTCATACCCACCGTAAAAACTATATTTAATGTCGATTTTTGACTCTGTAGCATACAGTGAAATATTTGGTGTAAGCAGATGGTCTGCTGTTGCACCTATCCAGAACTTTTTTGTATACACCAGTGCTGAAGTTCCAACGTCAATGTCCCTTGATTTTTGCCTTGATTGATCAGGTGCTGCGGTTGATCCATCAGGATTCGACCCGATAATATCATCCATAAATCTGAGATCACCGAAAAAACCATGCTCAACATAAGAAAAAGACAAGCCGGGTCTGACATGCCAAACATTGAAAATCTTAAAGTTGTATGAGTAGCTTATGCCAATATTCAGGGACCCCAGTTTGCTTGTTCCTGCAACATCCTGGTAAACCAAAATACCCACACCACTATTGAAAGTTGAGAAATAATGATCGTAGGAAAAACTATATACTCTGAACGGTGAAGCAGCTTCCCACCATTGATCTCGATAAACCAGACAGATTCTGCTTCCTTCAACTGCTCCGGCAAACGATGGGCCAAGATAGAGCGGATTGGAATAAAACTGTGAGAATTGCGGGTCCTGACAGTATACTCCTTTGAAAGCGAACAATAGCAATATTAAAATGAGAATTTTGCGCACCGTTTTTTAACATTTACCCTATGTTACGTAATAACAATAAGTTGGTTCAGAAAACGAAAATAAATCTTTTAACAACTGAAATATATTTGACAAAGAACAAGTTATAAACAGTAAGCAACTATAAAACGGGCTTTTATTTAGTTAATAGGAGCGACTATCAAAGTGACATCCCCGCTTACTTCAAAAGGCTGACCGTTAGTGAATCTTCCTTTTGCTCTCCACAGATATACATCCTGTTTTGCAGGTTTTCCATGAATATAACCATTCCAGCCATGATTAACATCCCGTGATTCAAAAATAAGTACTCCCCATCGGTTATATATCTCCAGTTTATATTCTGCTACGCCCTGTGCGTAAGGTCTGAAAATACGTAAGTCAGTATCTTCCGGATCTTCTACCCACTCATCTCTTGCCCCGGCAGGATCAGCGAAAAATCCTGTTGGAAACTCAACCCTTCCTTCACCCAATACATGAATAGGAATTGGATGTACCATTGTATCCAGACAATTCTCAACAGATTCAGCAATTAAAATGACATGAAAAGTACCTGTATCGGTATAAAACCATATTGGCTCCTCTTCAACAGATTGTGGTCCTAAAGTGTAATTGCCTTCAAAATACCATTCCCAGCTTTCTCCGTTCCGGGTATGATTATAGAAATTGATGATATCATCCTGACTGTTCTGACTGCTTACAAATACTGTTGAGTCATTGAATGAGAAATCTGCTTCAGGCTTGGGATATACTGTAATAATCCTGTCATCCCAATTGATGCCACCATCACCTCTTACCACAAGTTTGACCGTATAAATACCTGGTTCGGTATATGTATATGCCGGAGCAGGTTCATTAGAAGTAGCGCCATCGACCCCAAAATCCCATTCGTACTGATCCTCATACACATATTTTGTGGTCGCTTCAAAATCTATAGCAAATGGAACACAGGCAGCGATATCTTCTTCCAGGGCAATCAGAGGTATTGGTGGTCTTATTTGAATCTCCCTGATCACAGTATCCCGGCATTCCGGATTATCGGTATTCCATGCTACAAGTTGTACAGGAATATAGAAATTGTTTGCACTATCACCCCAAAACATGTTGCCATAAATATAATCAAAGGTAGCAGCAGCCTGGTTGTCATTGTTGCCATTGCCATAATCCCAGTAATAAACCCAGCTATCCTGAAAAAAGGTCTCATTATTAAAGGTTACGCTTGTCTGATCTTCCTCGGCGTTGTAATACTGTAAAATCGGTTCAGGTATAAATTCTGCGATCGGATTTGGGAATACAGTTATTGTGCCGGTAGTATCATCAAAGCAGTTATATTCTGATATTGCACTAAAAGTGATATCGAATATTTCATCACCGGGAGTATCATTTACAAACCTGTGCGAAGGATCTTTAAGAGTACTGAAAGCCTGTCCGTTAATATACCATATCATACTGCTTATGTTTGCAGTATCTCCGATAAAATCGACAACAAGGGGACTACAACCCTCAATTACATTGCTTATGAACTCTACCGTTACATTTGGATATACATTAATCGATTTTATTATTGAGTCATTACACCCTCTGTCTGATGTTACAGTGAGGGTAATTGGTTTGGCAACTACACTTGATGAATCATTACCAAATAGATTGTTCGGGTTTTCAAGCGTGCTTGTATTCTCTTCGGCAAAATTCCAGAAATAAGAAAGATTCGATCCGGTCGATGAATTTATCATTTGAACGTTAAAAGGCGGACAATCGGCTGTAACCGGGAAATAGAAGTCTGCATTAGGTTTTGCGTAAACTGTGATAAGTAAAGAAGTATCATCCGCACAATTGTGTTCCGATCGG
The DNA here is from genome assembly GCA_030626465.1 of Bacteroidales bacterium. GTDB lineage: Bacteria > Bacteroidota > Bacteroidia > Bacteroidales > UBA10428 > UBA10428. The sequence continues at coordinate 4,210 of DAOUOU010000017.1, read as the reverse complement.
GCAACCAATTCAATTGTATAGGTTCTATCATTGATCTTATCGAAATTCTCAAACAAGTGACTTGGATTCACTGCAGCAGAACCGGAACCATCACCAAAATCCCAGATATATTCATCAGCATTGGTGGAATTGTTTGTTATGACTGTTGTATCCGGTGAACAGAATGTATACTGGTCAGGAGCAAAGTTGGCGGTTACAAGAGGATAAACGATCACCTGTACGGAATGTGTGTCAGCGCAAGCTCTGTGCTCAGCATCATTAATACCATATGCTATAAGTCGTGCTGTAATGGTATCCGCATCTGCTGTCGGGTTGGTAAATGACGGCAGCACAGGTTCAAAATCGTTATATGTTCCAAGGCCACTACCCAGGAAGTCCCATTCAAATATATTGGCACCAACAGATGATAAATTTTCAGGTCGTATGGTGAAAGGCGAGCAACTATCGGCTGCCGGTAAATTAAAATCGGCATCGATAGATGCAAACACGCTTACCGAATCGTACATGGCACTATCGCAACCATAGGGATTAGAAGCGGTAAGCGAAATGTAATATGTAGTATCATATTGAGATAAATTAAAGTATTCCTTGACAAATGAAGGAGCAGGATTCGTGCTTGTTGTACTGTTGCCAAAATCCCACAAGTAGAAGAGCGACCCTCCTGATGAATTGTTTTGAAACGTCACCGACAGGGGTGAACAACCTATCGAATCAAGCATATCAAAGGCTGCTATAACATGCGGAAATATAGAAATAGTACGTATCAACGTGTCGGTACATCCTTCGTTATTCTCAGTGACAAGACGTATGTAATACGTTGTATCGGTAGACACACTGTTATTCCAGTATTGGTGCGTAAACGAAGCATCTGATGTTGCGGAGATCGGTGAACCGTCACCAAAATCCCATTCAAACTGATGTGCTCTGACACTCAGATTTGAAAAGGTAGCCAGTACAGGTGTACAGTTATTATCATAATCGACACCAAAATTAGCCCTGATAAAAGGATGCACAGTGATAAGCGTATCATATTCACTCTCGCAGAAATAACCTGAACTTGCTCTAAGTGTGACTCTATAAACTGAGTCAATATCCGATCTGTTAAAAAAGTTATGTGACATTGCGGCCCCCAGGGTATCCTGAAAGATTGTTCCATCGTCAAAATCCCAATTGTAAAACAGTTCATACCCTATCGAGTTGTTTGTAAACAAAATTGAATCTGAGTCGCATATCTCAATAGCATCTGCATCGAACAATGCATTTACTTCAGGGAATACAACAATACTACGTTCAGGAAAGGTATCCGTACAACCCATTCTGTTCATCCCCCACAGGTTAATACGAAGAGTGTCTGGACCACCTACCAGACTTGTATCCCTGTGATACAAATTGATCGGATCTTTATTTAAAGTAATGTAATTACTGTCTCCATACCAATAATCTATGTGCCAGTAAAAGGTATCCACCCCTATTGAATTTCCCGGATTAATAGTAATGTCAAGCGGTGAACAACTTGCGCTTGTCTCAATAGCCATTACAGTTCTTACACGCGGATGAACCGTAATATTTTGTGCAATAGAATCAAAACAACCGTATGGTGATTCGGCAAGCAATTGAACCGCATATACTGTGTCGTTTATTCCGTAGTTATCAAAGGTATTTGTAGGATTCAGCAAGAAAGACTGGGAATAATCTCCAAAATCCCATGTAAAGCTTGTACTATCGTAATTACCTGTTGTTTCATTAGTGAAATCCACCGTTAACGGATGGCATCCCTGGGTTGTATCTACCGAAAAACCGGCGGTTATTCTGGGCTTCACCCTTACAATCTTTTCCCTGATACTCTCGCAACTGTTATAAGGGGCAAATGAGTATAGACTAACAGTATAGATTTGTATGGTATCCGTATTGTTGTCAGGGAATGAATGAGTGAAAACATAAGGTATAGTATCCTGATTCACTTCTAAGTAAGGATTGTCATACACCCAGATCATTTTATCCGCATAATTGGTATCGGTCTGATTTGTCAATGTCGGAGCAAAGGGAGAACAGCCAACAGTTTCACTGACAGTAAAATCAGATGTAGGTCCGATATAGATCCTTGTTAACATGGTGATTGTGGTATCTGTAAAGCATTCGCCATAAACTTTTACAGAAAAGACAAAATCACCTGTTGTATCAGGATAAAAATAGGGATCGGCAATAGTTGTGTCTGTAATCAAGTCTGTTACTGCCGGATCTGAAATACATTTCCAGCGATAAGCCACACCTCCGCTTGCTACCAACCTTACAGGATCGAGGTTGCAATAGATATCCTGCGTTACAGCGGTGGCTCCTCCAAGTCCGGCTGAAGCAGCACTTGCAGCATAATCAGAAAAATAACCGTACTTGCATCCTGTTGAGGCTCCACCGTTGATGATCCCAAGGTGAAAACGTGCCGTAGAATTACTTACTTGTGCTTCAGCACCCGGAGGAATATTACCGGCAAAAAATGCATCTACTACCGGGGCCTGACTTAAAACTGCAAAAGCAGAATCCCGGATAAATTGAAAATAGGATTCCGGTATATCTGTGGTTGTACCCCCGACAGTCAATTTGAAATTCTTAACGCTTTGGTTTTCAGTTGGGCTTCCATCCACTGTATCATTTCGAACCATTATATTCAGATAAAACTGATCCAGCGCATTTGGTGTGCGCGTAAAAGTAACATCATGAGAGCCTGTACAACCATCTATAGTTGGTAATAGAGCTCCTCCAACTTCGCAACCAAAACCTGTAATATGATTTACAGATATGATATTGCTGCCATAAACATGGGTCGATGTGTTTGTTATTTCATAACTGTAGACATCTCCCGCATCTATGTTTGCTACCCAACCTCCGTCAATATAAATATCTGTATTATTGGCAGTTCCCGTAATGAATATCCTTTCGTTCACGGAAAGATAACCTTTCATCACTATATATTCCTGACCCAATATTTCATCAGGAACAATCTGATCACCACAGATATCCCTACAGCCTCCCTCTTTATATACTGAATCGTCGTAGTAAGTGATTGCAATTTTTTTGTCTGATGTGACTCTTACTCCGTTTATATGCCGTGCATTATCCGTATCTATAGCTCTGAATGCAAAAGTTTCTCCTGCATTCAGGACTATTGTTCTTACTGCAGGCCCTGGGAAATAGAGCCAGTCATCATTTTGATTAACGGTTACGGTAGTATTATTCTCTGTTGCAACTATTACAAATCCGCTCCATGCAGTTCCCGAGTAATCTCCATTATCCCAGTAATTCTGGGTTGAAACCCAAAAATTAGTACCGAGGGCATTCTTTCCCTTTAATGGAAATATATCCCTGTTCCAATACTGGTCCAATTCATAATACACGGTTACTTCTCCCGGGTCAGATTCTATTTTAAATCCCTTGTTTTGAATACCTGTTACCAGATCAGGCATTGGATACGTTTCAATCTCATCGAAGTTTAGAATGCCATCTATCCTGATCGTTTGATGTTCCATGGGATTGAGGTCAAACTCAATTGGCGTAAATCCCGGATCGGCCGGGCGACTTATTATAACATGTGTAACATAAGCTGCTGTAACATGGAAATATATTGGTGCACCATTCCAGGGTGAATTACCATGAACAGAAGATACATCGGGTGCCGCGAACCAAAATTCACGATCGGTTTGGGCATAAGTATTCAGGGTACAGCTAACAACGATTATTAGTAGGCATAGACATCGCATGATACATTGGTTTTTAAGTACTAGGTTAATATACGATAAAATAACTGAAAAGTTTCCTAAAGTAATGAGATACAAGTACCTAAACCCAAGAAAGTCAGACCAATTTATGTTGAAAAAAATATAACTTAAGCTGTTTCTGTACGTAGAAACAATAAAATCATGGTTAAATATAGTTGAAATGAAGAAATATTTTTTTTACCTGCTTTTATTAATCGTTATTAGCTTGAATTTTCCGGCCTTACTGATAGCGCAATCAGACACGCTCAATTATGTTAATTCTAGCTTCGAAACTCCCGAGGATCAGGCAAAATGGATAAGTGTTCCTTATCATGAAACAGTTAAATGGGACTATAATAACGGGGGACATAATTATCCTATAAGTGCCAAAAGCGGATCGTTGAACGCAGTTTTCTACTGGAGTGATTTTGGAACAAGTTATTATCGGACCCTTATTTCAG
>DAOUOU010000202.1 GCA_030626465.1 Bacteroidales bacterium | reverse complement strand
TCACCACCAAAAGCAATTTGCTGTATCCCCAGGACTTAAAAAGGTCTCATCATCTTTACAGTTTTATAATATTTGTATCTGAAGATGCGAAAGTAAGGATTTTATGAATAGAGACCTTTGTGTAATCCTCTAATTACAACATTTTTTTCTACTTTTGGGCGCCAATGCTCCTTTTTAAAATTCGTCGATGGACAGAATCATACGGTTTCTTCTTAATAATATACCACGTAAACTATTGATACGGGGAAGCTATTTTTTTCGAAGAATATCTCAGTATGCGAACAAAGGGAATATGGTTGAGTGCCCCGTATGCAATAGTCATTACCGTAAATTTCTCAAGTACGGATATCATATTGTCAGGAAAAATGCACTGTGCCCTAAATGCCTGTCTCTTGAGCGACATCGACTAATTTGGATATACCTTTTAAACAAAACGGACTTCTTTACAAAATCTTTAAGAGTCCTGCATATTGCACCAGAACAATGCTTTGAAGAGAGATTCAGAAAAATGAAGAATCTTGATTATATCACCGCTGATCTGGGATCCCCCCTGGCAGATTACAAATGTGACGTACAAAACTTACCATTCAAAGAAAATGAGTTTGATGTGGTTGTATGCAACCATGTATTGGAACATGTCGATGATGATTTTAAGGCGATGTCGGAAATCCTTAGAGTAATGAAACCGGGAGCGTTTGCCATTTTATTGGTGCCTCTTGATTTTACTAGAGAAAAAACTTTTGAAGATCCTTCGATAGTCTCGCCCAGGGAAAGAAAAAAACATTTTCTGCAATATGATCATAAAAGATTATACGGATTGGATTATCCGGAGCGACTTAAAAAGACAGGATTTTTAATCACTGAAGACAACTATCTGGATGAGCTTGATGACGAACTTCGAAAACGATTTTCACTCTCTGAAAAAGAAATGATGTACGGATACAAAAAACCTGAGAGGGGTATACAATAAATGGTTGTTATCAAGGCTTCGCTTTCATAACATTAGGCAGCATAATCTAAAAATAATTTTTACAAAAAGTTTTTTAAAAAATATTTATCTATATTTGTCAACCTATTTCGAAAGCATGTATTTATTAAACATCATAGTCGTAGTCCTTCTAATTAGCGTGGTGAAAACGCTAAGGTAAGGGTGGTACGCACTTTGATGCAAACAATATAAAGAGCCATTCTTACCAGTCAGAATGGCTTTTTTTAATTTATGAATTTTAGATTGTATAATTTAATCCTGCATTGATATGCAAAGAAAATTAAGAAGTGCAGCAACAACAGAAGGCCGTAGAATGGCTGGAGCAAGAAGTCTTTGGCGAGCAACAGGAATGAAGGAAGAGCAAATTGGCAAACCAATCATTGCGGTTGTAAATTCATTTACACAATTCGTTCCGGGACATACTCACTTGCATGAAATCGGTCAGGAAGTAAAAAAATGGATTGAGGAAGAAGAATGTTATGCACCCGAATTCAATACCATAGCTATTGACGATGGTATTGCAATGGGACATGATGGTATGTTGTACTCTTTGCCTTCACGTGATCTAATTGCCGACAGTGTTGAATATATGTGCAACGCACACAAAGCAGATGCTATGATCTGCATCAGCAATTGCGATAAGATTACACCGGGTATGCTGATGGCTGCCATGCGACTGAATATCCCGGCAATTTTTGTATCAGGAGGTCCGATGGAAGCAGGAAAAGCCAACAATCGCAAATACGACCTGGTGGATGCAATGGTCATGGCTGCCGATGATTCTGTCTCGGATAAAGAAATCTCAATTGTTGAACAGGAAGCCTGTCCTACATGTGGTTCATGCTCAGGAATGTTCACAGCCAATTCCATGAACTGCCTGAATGAGGCAATTGGTTTAGCACTGCCAGGTAATGGTACCATTGTGGCAACGCATAAAAACAGGCTGAGACTATTTGAGCAGGCTGCAAAACAAATTGTCGTGAATACGAAAAAGTATTACTTTGAAGGCGATGACTCTGTCCTTCCTCGTTCTATTGCAACCAGACAGGCTTTTCTAAATGCCATGGCTCTTGACATTGCTATGGGCGGATCGACAAATACTGTTTTGCATATTCTGGCAATTGCTAACGAAGCTGGTGTAGATTTTAAGATGAGAGATATTGATAAGCTATCAAAAAAAATTCCCGTACTCTGTAAAGTGTCACCCAGTTCACAATACCATGTCGAAGATGTAAACAGGGCAGGAGGAATTTTAGGTATTCTGAATGAGTTGGCCAAAGCCGATTTGTTAGATCTCAATGTTAAACGTGTTGATCTGCCAAATCTGAAAAACGCATTGCAGAAATACGATATTACATGCACCGACCCGGAAAAAGAAGCATTTACAATGTATAGCAGTGCTCCGGCAGGTATTAAAAGCCTTAAGATGGGAAGTCAGGGAATACATTATAAAGAACTTGATACAAACAGAAGTAAAGGTTGTATTCGTAGTATTGATAACTGTTACAGTAAAGATGGAGGGTTAGGGATACTATTCGGAAACATTGCGACGAAAGGATGTGTTATAAAAACCGCCGGCGTTGATGAATCTGTTTTCCTGTTCAAAGGTCCGGCCGTTGTTTTTGAATCGCAGGAAGATGCGATAGATGGAATTTTGGGAGGGAAAGTGAAAGCCGGAGATGTTGTGGTTATTCGTTATGAAGGTCCCAGAGGTGGCCCTGGCATGCAGGAAATGCTCTACCCCACTTCCTATATTAAATCAAAAGGACTGGGCAAAGATTGTGCACTTATCACCGATGGACGTTTCTCGGGAGGAACCTCAGGTCTTTCCATAGGTCATGTTTCACCTGAGGCAGCTGGCGGTGGTGAAATTGCCCTGATCAGAGACGGAGATCTTATTGAAATAAACATCCCTGAAAGAAAACTCAACCTTATTCTTTCAGGAAAAGAAATAGAAGAGCGTCGTAAAGAAGAGGAGAAAAGGGGTGAAAAAGCTTATACACCACAATTCAGGAATCGGAAAATATCAAAAGCACTCCAGGTATATGCCAAAATGGTAACATCTGCAGATACTGGTGCAATCAGAAATATTTAAGTTAAATTCTCAATCTCTAAACAATGTCAAAAACAACAGGATCACATGCAGTAATGCTCTCATTAATTGAGGAAGGGGTAGATTATATTTTTGGATACCCCGGTGGAGCAATTATGCCTGTTTATGATTCCATGATGGATTATCAGGCAAAGATTAAACACATTCTAACCCGGCATGAACAAGGCGCTGTACATGCAGCCCAGGGATATGCGAGAGTAACAGGAAGGGTTGGTGTATGCATGGCTACATCAGGCCCTGGGGCTACGAACCTTATTACAGGAATAGCCGATGCTATGATCGACTCTACTCCACTGGTTTGTATTACCGGTCAGGTAGTATCTCCCCTTCTTGGTACTGATGCATTCCAGGAAACTGATGTTGTCGGTATTTCCATGCCAGTTACAAAGTGGAATTATCTGGTTACAAAACCGGAAGAAATTCCCTGGGCCATAGCACAGGCGTTTTATACTGCGCGAACCGGCAGGCCAGGCCCCGTATTGATTGACATTTCTAAAGATGCACAATTTGGTGAGCTTGATTTCAAATACAAAAAGTGCACCAATATCAGAAGTTATATTCCCAGACCAAAAATCGACCGGACCAAAATCCGGGAAGCTGCTGATGCCATCAATCAGGCAGCAAAACCTTATATATTGTTTGGTCAGGGAATTATATTGGGAAATGCTGAGAATGAGTTTAAAACTTTTATCGAAAAATCAGGAATACCTGCTGCCTGGACCATACTGGGTGTTTCAGCTTTGCCAACCGATCACCCTTTAAATATGGGTATGTTAGGCATGCATGGCAATTATGCAACAAACATTATGAACAATACATGCGATGTTCTTATTGCCATCGGTATGCGTTTCGATGATCGTGTAACAAGCAATCTAAGTTCTTTTGCAAAACAGGCTAAAATTATTCATTTCGAGATCGATCCTTCTGAAATAGATAAGAATGTTAAAACCGACATTGCTGTTTTGGGCGATGTTAAGGAAACACTTCCTCTTTTAACTGAATTGGTTCAGAGAAAGGATCATTCTGACTGGATAGAGGAGTTTAAGAAATTGTACAAGATAGAATACGAGAAAGTAATTCAGCGCGATTTTTATCCTGAAAAAGAAGGATTGACTATGGGTGAAGTAATCAACAGGATAAATGAAAAAACCAAAGGTGAAGCAATTATTGTAACAGATGTTGGACAGCACCAGATGTTTGCTTCACGCTATGCAAAACTCAATAATAATCGCAGCTTTGTGACTTCAGGTGGTTTGGGTACAATGGGATTTGGGCTCCCGGCTGCACACGGTGCAAAAATTGGTGCACCAGACAAAGAGGTTATATTATTTGTAGGAGACGGTGGCCTGCAAATGACGATCCAGGAGCTTGGAACAATAAATCAGACAAAGGCTACCTGAATAAAATCCGGGTTCATTAAATAGGTTTCTGAATATCGTTTATCGAAAAACATTTCTTGCCACTGAC